>JAGLXI010000045.1 GCA_023132995.1 Candidatus Zixiibacteriota bacterium
ACTCGAATTCGCCGGCGATCGACTTGTAGGCGACAAAGCCCACAATGGCGAGTTTTATGACGTTCTTGACCAACTCCACCAGCGAGCGCACCGCGAACAGCCGCTTGAGGCCCTTGACAATGTCAAGTTTCTCAAGCTTGGGTTCGATCGCCTTGGGGGTGATTTTGAAACCGACCTGGACCACGTTGGCCGCGAGAGCTATCACCACCGTGACGGTAAGGATCGGGGCCATGATCAGGAAAAAGCGGAGCATGTAATCCCCGAACACTCTGATGAAAGTGGGATCGGCAGCCGCAATGGACGGCGCGTTGGCCATGGTGTAACTCATCAGCCCCATGATTTGTCCGGACAAGTGCGGGCCCAGCATATAGAGAGTCAGAAAGCCGAAACAGAGCATGGCGGCCGAATTCAACTCCTGTGATTTGGCAACTCGTCCCTCCTCGCGCGCCTTCTCCCGGCGCCGCCGAGTTGCCTTCTCTGTTCTTTCCTGGAAGTCCTCACCTGCCATGCGCGTTTACGCCTCCCCCATGACCAGAAGCAGGAGTTTCAGTTCGTGGTCCAGGTAGCTTGAGGTTCTCTCCAGAATGTATGCGAAAATCGGGAGTGACATTCCGAGCACGACAAACCCGACCGCTATCTTAATGGGGAAACCGATAAAGAACACGTTCATGGTCGGCACCATCTTGGCAATGGTGCCAAGCGCGACGTCGGTCAGAAAGAGACAGATCATAATCGGGGAGGCGATTTTAAGAGCTATGACGAACAGATAAGCGGTGTACTTGATGATCATATCGCCGGCGGCAGCGCTACAGTTCAGGCCCCCGATGGGGACCACGGCGTAGCTGTCGGCAAGGGCGGAAATGATCATGTGGTGGCCGTTGATACTCAGGAAAATCACCACCGCCATCATGTACCAGAATCGCCCGATGAGTGATACCTGGCTTGACAGGGAGGCATCGAAAACGGTCACCATCGCCAACCCCAGCTGGTAGCCGATCATGGTTCCGGCCGTCAGCACGCCCATGAACAGCAGGCGGAACAAGAGGCCGATAACCAGACCGACCAGCAGTTCCTTGAGCGCCATACCAGCCAACTGCCAGGAAGACTCCGCCTGGGGCAGGGGGGGCAGGCTCAGAGAGGACAGCAGAATCAGCGACAACAGAATGAGCAAACCGATCCTGACCAACTTGGGAATGGCCTTGTCTCCGAACACCGGGGCTACCACGAACAGGCCCGTTGTCCTCAGAATCAACAGGGGGAGCATCTGAAGCTGATCGGCGCCGTAATTTATGAAGTCAAACAACTGTCAAATCCGCACAATTCGGGTTAATCGTCCTTTAACGATTTCAAACCGTGTGCCGAAGTGAAACAGTTAGGTTGGCGCTTGTAACTTATTGGCGCGGTGGGGCTTGTGGCGCGAGCAAAAATAACCGAGAAAGTTTTCGGGCTCGCTGGGGAAACATTTGCCTGGTCAACCGGGCAATCGATGCGCAGTCACGGTTTACTCTGCTATCCGACCAGGGTCGGGATCATCTCATAGAGGTTGCGGGTGAAGTCTGTGATCATGTTGATCATCCAGGGAAGGAATATCAACAGAGCCAGGGCCACAGCCAGGATCTTGGGGACAAAGGTAAGGGTCATTTCCTGTATCTGGGTGACTGCCTGAAAAAGGGCAATGCTCACTCCGACTACCAAACCGAAAAGAAGCATCGGCCCGGATAGCATCAGCATCAGGATGAGTGCTTCACGGCCGATACTGACTACCATTTGCGGGTTCATATCCTGCCTTCCCTTTTCTACATGTGAAACGATTCCACCAGCGACTTGACCAACAGATACCAGCCGTCGACCAACACAAACAACAGAATCTTGAATGGCAGTGAGACAATAATCGGCGGCAGCATCATCATCCCCATCGACATCAGCACCGACGCCACCACCATGTCGATCACCAGGAATGGGATGAAGAGCACAAACGCTATCTGGAAAGCAGTACGCAGTTCCGATATGACATACCCCGGCACCAGCACGTGCAGCGGGATATCATCTTTGTCTTCGGGTCGATCCATCCCGGCGATATTGACAAACAGGGCCAGGTCTTTTTCGCGCGTCTGAGAGAGCATGAAGGTTTTGATCGGTTCCGTCGCCTTGTCGAATGCCTCCTGTCCCGTAATTTCCTTGTCCAGGTATGGTTTTATCCCCTCGGTGTAGGACCGGTTGACCACCGGCGACATCAGGAAGAACGTCAGTATCAAAGCCAGCGCTACGAGAAGCTGGTTGGGCGGCATCTGATGGATACCCATGGCGTGCCGCAGGAAGGACAAGACGACCACGATCCGCACAAACGAGGTGACCATGATCAGAATCGACGGCGCGAGCGCCAGCACCGTCATCAGGATAATGATCTGCAGCGTTACGGAGAGGTCTCCCGGTTCAGCGGCCTCACCCACCTGGACGGAGACTTTCGGCAGTGTTTGCGCGCACAGATCCGCAGCCGACAGTACGAGGGCCGAACAGACCAGAGAGACCCATTTGAGGTGTTTCTTCATATCCTATATGTCCTTCCGCAAGTTTCGCAACGTCCATATTGCGAACCTTCCCTTGCGGCCACGGGGCAAAAGCCCGGCTGTGTTTTGCTATCCTTCCAGGGCCGCGCGACTGCGGCCAAGACCGATTCTCCTCACCCGGCCGGAAGCCGCCGTGAGCAGTTTCTTAAAACTGTCCGATTCCTTCCTGTTCGTTTGGACGGCCATGATCTCCGCTGTCTGCCGAGCGTCGAGTTCGGTCAGAACGGAAATTCGGCTGTCGGTCACACCGATCAGCACTGACTTGTCGGCCACCCGCACAAGGGACACCGTTCTCTTGGGGGCCACGAATGTTGTTTCGAGCACTTCCAGAGCACCGCTGCGCCGGTCGCCGGAACGGCGGCCGCTCATGAGCCGCTTGAGCGCATAGAGACCCCCGTAGATGCAGGCTATAACCAGCACCAGGGCGGCCCCCATTCTCAGCAGCGACGGTAGGACAGTGTTCGTGTAGGTCGGTTTGGCCTGACCGTTCTCATCGCCCGTCACAGTCGTATGGCCGGAACTACCGGACGGCGCCAAGCGGTCGCTCTGCCCGCTGCCGGGATTGATGACGAGCAGACCGACAATGGCCACCAGCAGTATCCCTCCCACCAGCGCCAGTGATCGGCGATTCCGATTACTGTTCATCACCAAGGATCTTCAGCCTTTCCTCGGGCGTTAGGAGTTGTGTGACGCGCACACCGAAGTTCTCATCGACGACCACAACCTCCCCGCGCGCCACCACTTTGTAGTTGACCAGAAGGTCAACCGGCTCGCCGGCCAGCTTGGCCAATTCCACCACCGACCCCGGACCCAGAGCAAGGATGTCGGAAATCGACATTTTCGTCCGACCGAGTTCGATCGAGACCGGCAGGTTGACGTCCAGCAGCATGTCGATGTTCTGACCGGAGTTTCCTCCGGCCGGCTGCGACAACTGCTGAAACTCTGCGTTGGATACGGCGGCTGCATTGAAATTGATATCTTCCGGTGAAGCTCCACCATCCTCCTTGGGCAAATCCTCGAGCATCGCCAGCATAGCCGCCTCGGCGTCATCCTCGTTGGCATCACCTTCGTTGACAATTTTGTCCGGATCTGGCTCCGCCTCATCACCGGCGTCACCCTCGTCAATCACACCCACGGCGGCAGCGTCTCCGGAGTCCTGGGCCTCCTCGGCTGGCTCGCCCGGCTCTCCTGCCGGGGTATCGGCGCTGCCCTCGTCAGGCGCATCCGATTCGGGTGGGGTTACGGCTTCCGCCTGCTCGGCCGCCTGGTCTTCCGAGGCGCTCTCGTCCGGGACATTCAGATCTTCTTCATCTGCCATATCTTAATTCTCCTGTGAGCTCTCCTGTAAGCTTTCCTGCGGACTCTTTTGTGAGTTCTCTGCCAACGATTCCAGAATCTGAATGGCCCGCTTCTTTCCGGAAATCCCCGGCCGGGCCAGAAACTTTTTTGCCCTACTGACACTGACTACGACCGGCTCGTTTATCTGGTGCTGAGAGGGAACGATATCACCAACCTTGAGGCTCAGGAAATCCCTCATCCTGATATCGGTGCGCAGAAGTACAGCCGAAATATCAGCTTCCACGAGGTTCAGGTTGGCCAGGTTTATAGACCGATCGCTTTCGAGGTTCTTCCTCTTGGTGGCGTCAATCCAGTTCTGAGCCGAGAGCTTGGAAATGACCGGCTCAAGCGAAACGTAGGGGTAGCAAATTGTCAGAAGCCCGGTTGCCTGGAACAGCTTGATCTGGAACGAAACAACCACTACCGTTTCCCCCGGGGGGACGATCTGGATGAACTGCGGGTTGGTCTCGAAACTCCTCTGCTCGGTTTCTATCTTGACAATGTTCTCCCAGGCTTCCTCAATCTCCTCATAGAGCTTGGCTGCCAGACGCGCCATCACTGTCCGCTCGATTCCCGTCAGTTCGCGTTCCGTCTCGAGTGTCTTGCCACTGCCGCCGAACATGCGGTCGATCAGCGAGAAGGTCAGGGTGGGGTTGAAGTCCACCAGGCAGCCGCCTTCCAGGGGCGGAGCCGCAAAGGTGAATGTGCACGAGGGGCTGACAAGCGACATAATGAACTCGGAGTATGTTATCTGGTCCACTGAGACCAGGTCCACATCCACGATCGTCCTCAACACAGCCGAGAGGATCGAACCGTAGTGGCCGCCGAAATTGTCGTGGAGGTTCTCCAGGGTGCGAATCTGGTCCTTGGAAACCCGGTTGGGATGTTTGAAGTCATACGCTACTACCGACCGCAACTTGTCGTCATCCAACTGTCCCTCGTCGATATCCACTTCGCCCGAAGACACGGTTGTCAATAGAGCATCAATCTCGTCCTGTGAGAGTATTTTTGCCACGACAGTCAGTTCCCACTATTGGAGTACGAAGTCCGTGTAATAGACGGCGGTCAGTTCATTGGTCTCCATAAGTTGCGAAACCCTCTTCTTTATCTGGTAGCGGACGATCTCCTTCTGCTTGGGATCGGTGAG
>JAGLXI010000046.1 GCA_023132995.1 Candidatus Zixiibacteriota bacterium
AACGCTGGCCAGTCCACCCTGCTTCAGCTTGGACACGATGGTCCCTTTGAAAAGCTCGGGATCCTGATTCATATACAGGTAGTCGTCGAAAACCAGATCTCGCCCGGTGAATTCAAGAGCCTCGTTCTCATACTCCGGGGCGTCAGAGGCCGCCAGTGGCGCTTCCTTCAGAGTGACCGGGATAATGAGCGTTTTCATCGCCTGATCCGCCGGTCTGAATACGGAAAACTCCACGTCAGCGCCGGGGCCCATCTCGGCAATCATGCGCTGGAATACCAGCAGATTCTCGTCACGGTCAATCTCGACCGGCAGGCCATCGACCTGGTATATGATGTCCCCGACCTGCAGTCCGGATTCCTCGGCGGGGGAGCCATTGATGATCTCGTTGACGATGATTCCACCCGGTACGGATAAAGCCCAAAACTCGGCCATTTCGCTGGTCAGGGCCTGTAACCTGATTCCCAGCCAGCCGCGATCGACAGCTCCCCGTACAGGCGGATCGGCGATCAGCTTCTGCAGTCGATCACCTGTCACTATTCCTAAGAGAGGAATGCCGAACTGACTGACGGACTCCATCAGACTCGCAGCCTCGGCACCCGCCGCCGACGGATCGGCAAGCAGCCCCAAGATGCCCAACGGCTGAAGGTCTTCGTCGAAAACAACAGACGTTAACTGCAGAGTGCCGAATCCGACCGTCAGAGGAAAGAAATCCGGCGTCACCACCAGCGACGAGATCATGCCCACGTCAGCCGCCAGCGGGGGATCGATGAACTCAGGCAAAAGCATATAGAGCCCCACCCATGATCCGACTTCATAGCGACTGCCGGAAGAGAATCCAACCGGTTTGAAGCGCACACTGTCTTCTGTAACAATTCTCAGAAAGCCGACCCGGGTGAAACGGTCTACCCCAATGAACTCACCGGTGTATTTCTTACCGTCAAGCGTCGAAACCTCAATGTTGACCGGATCGGTACTGACTCTGAATCCGGACAAAGAGGAGAAGGCATCGTCGGCGGCGAGATCAGCGCCGTTGAACATTACCAGGCCGTTCTCGGAAACAATGGTGCCGAGATATCTTGCCTGTTGTTCGCTCGCATGAACGCCGAATGAGATCGCGATTTTCATCTGTATGATAACAGAGAAATCCGCCACTCGCTTCTGAAGACGTTCAAAGTCGAACTGCTGGGCGCGGACTGGCGTCCCCAGCGTCGCCGACAACAGCAGGAGGGCTATCCATCCGACCACCGATGACAGTTTATGACGGGTTCTATTCACTGGGACCCTCTCCCTCACTCTCATCCGTTTTCATCAACACGTAGCGAACTGCGCCGCTGCGGTTGACGGTCAGAAGTATCCGCTGCTCGGCGGCCGCTTTCAGCTCATTGTAGAGAGCGACGAATTCCGTCAGCGAAGCGACCGGCCTCGTGTTTAAGGTTGTGATTACATCCCCGCGGCGCAGACCGCCCTCAGACGCCGAGCCGGCGCGCTTCACGCCCACCACCATCACGCCGGAGGTGTCATCAAGTTGGTTTTCAATCTGCATCTGTCGCGTGATGGCTTTGACCGTGAAACCCCAACCCTTGCACTCGAAATCCTCACCCATAAGGTCTCCCAATTGCCTGGTGCGGACGCCGAAGTTGTAGGTTTGCTCGCCTCGCAGCACCTTGAGTTTCAGTTCGCTGCCCGGCTCTCGGTTGGCGATCATGGCATAGAACCGCGGGAGTTCCTCCACGAAGCGGGCCGACACCTGCTGATTGTCCAATTCAAGAATGATATCACCAGCCTTCAGGAACGCCGCCTCAGCAGGGGACCCGGGATCAATCGACGAGATCAGGACGCCCGTGTTGCGAGCAGTGCCAAAGTGATTTTCTAACTCCTGCAATGCCTGACAGTGCAACCCAATCCAGCTCCGCGTGACGCTGCCGTGTTCGATTATGGCCCCCGTGACATCTTTGACAACGTTCACGGGTATGGCGAAACCGAGGTTGTTGGCAAGAAAGGTGGCCCGCGAGTTGATGCCGATTACACGGCCGGACATGTCCACCAGGGGACCACCGGAGTTCCCGGGATTGATGGCGGCGTCGGTCTGAATCCAGAGGTTATAGCGACCGGTCCGCTCGCCGCTCGGAAGGCGAACATCGCTGCTGAAATAGCGGTCCCGGGTGCTGATAACTCCCGCCGAGACAGACCGCGACAGAGAAAAGGGCGAGCCCATAGCCAGAACATACTGGCCGACCTGCGCCGAGTCGGAGTTTCCGAACTGCGCTACATGAATCTCCCCCGGGTACTCGCTAAGGTCAAGCTTGATAACAGCAAGGTCGGTGGAGGGATCACCTCCGACGAACCGGGCCGGGACGACTTCTTTGTCCTCGAGCGTGCATATGATGCGTTCGGCCTTCCCTGCTACGTGGTAGTTGGTAACCACGTAGCCGTCTGGGTGGAATATGACGCCGGACCCGACCACGGCCTGCTTTTCCAACTCGCCGGTGCGGTAGTTCTTGATTACCGGTTGTATATGCACTACCGCCGGCATGACTCTGTCCCGCGCGCGGTAGATATCGCTCTGGCCGGCGCCAGGGGAGACGGCACCGCAGATACTTCCCGCCGCCAGCAGAGCCAAAATCAACAATGTTCTGAGCATCCCGTTCCTTCAGACAATAGTTACATTACTTTGCAGCAGCTTGCAGGCTAACAGAGCCGCAAAGCCCGCGCTTTCGCTGCAAGCACCGGAGTATAGCCTCATCTTATACTCATCGGCAAGTCCTTTGTTTTGCTATGGTAATCGAAGAAAAGAGTGGAGCAAGCATGGAGACTGATCGTAGCGCCGGCGCAATTCGGCGACCGCTGTTGGAACTACGCGAGAGGGGGGGGCAATGACCAGCACAAAAAACTCCGTGACCGCCCCGGTGTTGAAGCAGTCACGGAGTCACGTATGTATCCCATGTGTGGTCTATTTCTTGAAGTATATGTCCACAGAGCCAAGGCCAACGTCGAGTTCGACGATGATCCGCGTTCCGGCCCCGTCGAAATCGTCCGATTCCCACAAGCCGCCACGGACTTCTTCGATGTCATCGTTGTGAATGTCCACCGATGACAACCAGCCGCCGTTGTCAGTTATGATCTGGACTGGCACGCCGGCCGGCAAGGTAATATCGGCCGACCCCAAACCGATGTCGATGTCTATCATGGATTCACCGTGATATTCCCCCCTGAAGTCAAGGTCGAATGATCCGGCGCCGCCGTCAAAGCTGAACTCTTCGAAGTTGGCGTTGCCTAGTCTATTGAACTCCAGTGAGGCGGCCCCGGCGTCAATGGAAATGTGTTCCATCCGGGAGGGGTTGGGGGCCGAGAATTCGATCTCGCCGGAAGCGGCCCCGATGTCTATCCGGAGTTCCTCTAAAGGCATCCCGCCCAGGTCGACCTGCGCTTCACAGGCGCCAAGATCCAGATCAAGCGTAGCCGGATACCTGGTCGACATCGTGAGATGACACAGGTTCCTCTCGGTATCGATATTTTTCCTGCGTCGCAGAACGCTCTCGACATCGAGAATCCCGGTGCTCCCCTTGACCCGGTAGCTAACCTCGTAGTCGGCCACGTAACGGCGGTCGTACTCCGCCTCCAGGATAGTGGCTTCAGCCATGTCGGCGACGTCGATGGTGAACTCACCGGCTCCCAGTTCGACACTTACCTCCAGTGTTTTAGCCCCTTCCGCGTCAACTTTCTTGGTGATTTCCTCCAGATCGCCCGCAAGGGACACGTTCCACAGAAGAGGCGTTATTACTGCAAAGACAACCGCTAACCTTTTCATCCAATAGCTCCTCTCTTGGCGCACAATATTGCTGGTGGGATTATACGAATTTTCCGAGTCGATGTTTCACCGCTCAATCGTTACGGTCCGGGCGGGCGGCCCGGTGACGGATCATCAGGCGGGGAGGGCAAAGCCGGTGAAGTATCGCTTGGGATCGGTGGCGGCGCCGGAGCGGGAGCGGGCGGCTCGGCTTTCAACTGAATACGCTCGCTGGCGCTGACATACTCCCGAAAACCGAACCTTGTCAGAATGGCCACTCCTATCCCGGCTGTCACCGGAAAGCTGGTAACCACTATCGATACTACCAGAAAAAACACACCCAGGCCTTCCGAGATCGACCCACCGGCGCCTGTCAGCACCGCCGTGACCAGCCATAAACACGCAATCACCATCACGCCGGCCAATGACTGGAACATGAAACTCCTCTCCCTTCCGGTAAAGCGAATCGAGAAAGCCACCCCGATCATGTTCCCGAAAGAGATAATGCCCAAGAGACAGGCCAGGGCATAAAGCAGAGGTACAAACACGACGACCATCACGCCGACTATCGTGATCACCACCAGCCCCATGATGACCGGCATCAGGAACAGAAACAGCCACCCCAGGAGCATCGTCTTGATCTTGTTATTGGCGAAACACCGGTAAAAGCTGCCGACCTGCTGCGGCATCAGGGACACGACGAGGAAAGTCAGGAAAACGAGAATCGCCGTGAAGGAGACAACGACTATCAGAAAGTTGGCCGAGAAGGGGGCGGAGAAATCACTGAACTCAAGCGGAGCTGTACCCTCGATGACCTCGCCCCGAACCAAGCCGCCCTGTCTGATCACCACCTCCGGCGCTTCCACGTCTCCCTCGACGAGGCCGCTCTCGGTCACCAACACGCGCTTGTTGTACGACTTCACATCTCCCCGCACCCAACCCTTGATAGTCACCCGACCAAGAGTGATAATGTCACCGTCGACGTACTCGTCATACCCGACGGTGATTGACCTCCGCTCGAACGGACTCACCTGCTTTTCTTCAACGCATCGCTCGTGGACGGGAAGATCAACGGTCTCACCGACATAGTCTCGCTCCACCGGGTCGTCAGGCGATTCGCTCTCAGGGATACCTGACACGAAAGTCTCCAACTCGAAATCGTAGAACCACCCATACCCGGCCGTGTCGACCGCGATGACACCATCGTCGGACAGATGAATCTCGTTGAATGTAGTATCAGAAGAGGCGTGACCGACGTCCCGATCGGCCTCCTGAGCGCTGACGCCGCCGAAGCAGGCCAAACCGACAAGGGCCGCAACGAAAACGACAATGACCTTAATGTTAGATGAACTCTGCATATCCCGCTTTACATCCCATGTAAAATCAGGTGCTGTTAGAACCCGCATACCTCCACGTCCCCTGTCGAGGACGAAAGAGTTATCCGCGGTCCCCCGGAGCCAAACTCTCCTACCAACCGGGTACCTGTCCTTGATCGAATCGCCACCGGTACCTGGGAGGTCACATTGCCCGATCGCGTTTCGATTGATAGCACTCCCGAGGAGTTCTCGGGCACCTCAAAAGTTATTCTGCCAGTGGTTGTCTCCACGAAGTAGTCCCTGGGGCTGTCGAGTTCGGTCTGTATCCTTACGTCGCCAGTCCGCGATAATACGTCTATGGCGCCGACGACCTGCTTGATCATAATCCGGCTCGAATTCGAGTTTATCCTGATATCCCCCTCTACCCATTTCAGCTCTATGTCACCCGCGGGCTGACGGACTGTGACAGGCCCGAACAGGAATTCTCCCCGGATCGAGCCGGAGGCGTTTTCCACGTCGATATCAGCCTCAAGGTTGGATAGTTCTATTTCAGCGGCCGTACTCTTGATTTTGAAAAGGTTGACATCCGGCACGGTAATGTTGAAATCCACGTCGCCGTAGGAGTCCGCCCCGGCACCCAGCACCTTGCTCCAGAAAGACCGGCTCCTGTTACTTAGCTTCAGGTAGTTGGTGGAAATTTCCACCAGGTTGCCTGTCTGCTTGACCTTGATTTCAATGTGGTTGGCTACTTCTTCCGCTTCGTCAAGGCCGGTGGCCCTGATTCTTTTGACGGCCTCGATGATCAGGCGGTCGCTCTCACCACCTGATACGGTCAGCTTTCCGCTTGCCATCTCCAGTCTCAGGTCTATTGGGTGGTCGGTCTCGATGATTTTCTGGTAGTCAAACGTAAATTCCTCGGCCAGGACCGGCAGAGCGCCGGACAGAACGACAAAACCAAGAGCAACTATGACAAGCAGAGTAATCCGCACGAAACCAACTCCTTCCGGCCAGCCATTACAAAGCAGGCCTTAACTTCTTTTTCAGAAGCTCCCGGGCCCGGAAAATCCTCGCTTTTACGGTGCCGACAGGTATACAGAGAAGATCGGCTATTTCCTCATACGATTTATCGTCCTTGTGCCGGTAAATAATCACCTCGCGGTACTTGAACGGAAGCGAATTGATTGCTTCGTCGATTGTAGACCTCTGTTCTTTTCGCTCGAGATCCCGACCAGGGTGATAGGAATAGTCGGCGACCTCGATCTCAACCGTTCCGTCCCTGGTTTCCAGCGGCTGATCCAGCGAGAGGGCGCGGATTCGCTTCTTGCGGAGGTGATCAATAGAACTATTGGCGGCAATTTTGTACAGCCAGGTCGAGAACCTATACTCGGATCGATAACTGCTCAGTGACGCGAAGGCTTTCATGAACGTTTCCTGAACCAGGTCGGCAGCCGTCTCCCGGTCCCGAACGATCTTGAAGACAATCTGGTACACGGATGACCGATGCCTCTCGGTCAACGCCGTATAAGCCTTCTGATCTCCCTTCAGGGCCAGCTTGATCAGCGCTCCTTCGGCATTCTGCAACGGTTTGTTTCTTCCTTTGTGTCAATACGGCGCCGGCGTCCGGCAGTTTCACCTCGGCGCTCCATGATATACAGCAGCTTTGTAGCTCACAAGCAAAAACAGACAGGGCGGCTTGCCGTACCACAAGTCCAGGCCGACAAGTCGAGGACATTCATGTCTATTTGCCGTTCAGCTTCAGATAGGGCACAGCATTGGCCACGAGTTCCCCGGGACCATCGCGACGGTAGCGATAGTAGCCGGCGGCGGCGATCATGGCGCCGTTGTCGGTGCACAGCGGTGTACTCGGGAAGAACAGGCGACGGCCGCAATCTGCGAGACTCCGGGTAAGCCACTCCCGCAGACGACTGTTGGCCGCCACACCACCCGATATGGTGACGTGCGAGACGTCGAGTTCACAAGCGGCGCGAGTCGTCTTTTCCACCAGTACTTCCACCGCCGCTTCCTGAAACGAGGCGGCGATGTCCGCCTTGTGAGATTCCAATTCCTCGTGGCTCAGTCGCTTCAAATGGAGAGCCACGGCGGTCTTCAGCCCGGAGTATGAAAAGTTATAGCCAGGCTCGTTCTTCATGGCCCGAGGGAACCTGACATAGCCCGGGTCCCCGTCCTGGGCCAGCTTCTCCAGATGAGCCCCACCAGGGTATCCTAACCCCATCAGTTTGGCCACTTTGTCGAAAGCCTCGCCGGCTGCATCATCTCTTGTCTGTCCTAATACGTTGAACTCACCGAATGACCGGACCTCAACTAACATGGTGTGTCCGCCGGATACAACAAGCGTCAGGTGTCGCTCGTCTAATTCGGGGTGAAGCAGGCAGTTCGCTGCAATGTGGCCCTCAACGTGGTGGACCGGGATGAACGGCTTCCGCGCTGCGAACGCCAGACCCTTGGCGAAGGTCAGCCCCACCAGCAAGGGGCCTACCAGGCCCGGTCCCATGGTGGCGGCAATGAGGCCAATCTCGTCGAGGGTCACACCGGATTCCTCAAACGACTGCCGGTACACCGGGACCAGCATCCGCAGATGAGCGCGGCTGGCAATCTCCGGCACCACGCCCCCGAAATAGCTGTGCTCCGCCTGGGAGAGGATCACATTGGACAGGATTTCCCGACCGTCTCGTACCACGGCCACAGCGGTCTCGTCGCACGATGTCTCGATTCCAAGCACCAGCATGATTACCGATGGACAACAGCTACCGAGTCCACAGAACTGCTTTTCACCTTGAGGATGGATGGACAATCGATCTTCACCGGGGCTTTCCCGGACACCCCTGCCAGCATATAGTCGGCCGAAGCCACCACAGCGCCCGGACGCAGAGAATCAATCTCAACAGGTGGGCCGGTCAGAATCACCGTGACCCACGCAGGATCGACGGTTACCTCGGAATCGGGAGGGACATTAAACAGGAGAATCGGAACGTCGTCGAATACCCTCGTACGAACCGGCACGACCTCGACCGACAGTGTTACCGAATCGGGATCCAGAGTCATGCCGTAACCGTCCGGCTTGACCAGGTGAAGCAGAACCGTGAGGCTGTTTCTCAAACCGGCCAGCTCTTTGTGCTCCGTGAAGACGGTGCCAATAGTCCCCAACACGGAGCGGGGGCCCACCAGGGTCACCTCGGAAGGCTCCGGCCTGGTAATCGAAGCCACCGCGAAACCGTCGTCCGCAAGGGCGGTCAGGTCCGAGGTCACCGGGAGACGGGTCTCGGATCGGCGGTCGACGTACAACTCGGTGGCCGTTGGGTAGACGATCTTATCCAACGAAACTAAGTTCCCGGCGCTGGACAGCGACGTATTGATCGGCGTCAGGTCGATATTGTGCCGGCCCGGGGAAAACTGCACGGCGTTTATTAACAGACCGTGCTCGCGCCACTTCTGCCTCAGCAGTTGCTTGCCGCTGGCGGAAACCACGACCTTGAGCGATTCCGGCGGATATCTGGACAGGGTAAGTCCATCATTCAGGGCAACACTGGTAACGGGAAGCTGTAGTTCATAGTTATAGACCTTCTCCGTAGCCACATGAAACCACAGCAGCAGACCCAGCCCCAGGGCAACCAACTTTATAGACAGATTATCAAAAATTGAGGCCATTGTCTTTCCCTTTGCATCCCGGTAGCGACCGGGTATGACACACTGCTG
>JAGLXI010000047.1 GCA_023132995.1 Candidatus Zixiibacteriota bacterium
GGGAGGTGGAGAAGCTCAAGGCCGAACGCAATAAGATGTCGGCTGAGATCGCCGCTAAGAAGAAAACCGGGCAACCTGCCGATGACGCCATTGCCCAGATGCGCGAGGTGGGGCAACTGATCGCTGAGTTGGATGATGGCCTGCGCGAGGTGGAGAAGAAGGTCAATGCTTTATTGACCTGGGTTCCCAATCTGCCGCATGAGTCGGTCCCGGTCGGCGCTGACGAGAGCGCCGGCATCCTCGTTCGGGAGTGGGGCGAGAAACCGAACCGCGATTTCAAGGTCCTTCCGCACTGGGAGATTGGGGAAAAACTGGGGATACTGGATCTTCAGGCGGCGGCCAGAATTTCAGGTTCCGGGTTCTATGTCCTCAGAGGCCTGGGTGCCCGCTTGGAACGTGCCTTGGCGAATTACATGCTTGACCTGCATGTCGCAGACGGCTTTGTTGAGTACTCACCGCCGTTTGTGGTCACCGCCGATACCATGTACGGCACCGGCCAACTGCCCAAGCTCGACGAGGACATGTACCACACGGAACCTGACGGCCTCTATCTGATCCCGACTGCCGAGGTGCCATTGACCAACGCCTTCAAGGGAGAGATCATCAGCCATGAGATGTTGCCCATTGGTATGGTGGCGTACACTCCCTGTTTCCGACGTGAGGCCGGGGCCGCTGGCAAGGACACGCGGGGGATGATGCGGGTGCACCAGTTTGCCAAGGTCGAGATGGTGCGCATAGTCCGCCCCGAGAACTCCTACGATGAACTGGAATCCCTTCTTCGGCAAGCGGAAAAAGTTGTCCGAGGACTGGGGCTTCCCTACCGGGTGATGAACCTGGCTTCGGGTGATCTGTCGTTCGCCAGCGCCAAG
Organism: Candidatus Zixiibacteriota bacterium; assembly: GCA_023132995.1. Taxonomy (GTDB): domain Bacteria; phylum Zixibacteria; class MSB-5A5; order GN15; family FEB-12; genus JAJRTA01. The sequence goes on from JAGLXI010000047.1 coordinate 870, forward strand.
ACCTACGACATCGATCTCTGGGCCGCCGGCATTGAGAAATACCTGGAAATATCGTCGGTGTCTAATTTCGAGGACTTCCAGGCCCGACGGATGAACTGCCGCTTCCGTGATGAGGACAAGAGCGTGAAGTTTCCGCACACGCTTAATGGTTCCGGAGTGGCCCTGGCGAGACTGGTTCCGGCCATTCTGGAAAACTATCAGAATGCCGACGGAACAGTGACCGTTCCCGAGATACTCAAGCCCTATATGGGTGGTGTAGACAGGATCGGGTGATGGGTGGTCTGTCAAAAATCGGACGCTGGGTCGACGCCCTTTACATCGGCAGGTCGACCATCTTCAAGATCTTCCTGCTGGGTGGGGTGGCGGTCATATCGGCGGTATTTATCTGGTACACCTTTGACGTGATCGGACAACTCCAGACAGACACCCGGGCCCAGGTTGACAAATACGTCAGAATATGGCAACTGGCCGCCAACTCGCCGACTTCGGGCACGGAGCTTCAGTTCATTTTCGATGAGATCATCGTCAAGGCCACTTTACCGATTATCGTCCTCGATGCCGACCGTGAACCGATCCACTGGCGGAACATCGGGAACGTCGCTGCCGGCGACACCACGACGGAAACACTTTCCCGGCTAAGGCGGGTGGCTGCCGATATGATGGAGCAGAACGGCGAGTTCCCACTCTACTTTGGCGAACGGAAGCTGAACTATTTCTGTTATGGAGACTCCGACGCCATCAACCGGCTCAGAATGATGCCGTTTGTGGAGATCGGGATTGTCCTGGCCTTTCTGATAGTGGGTATAATCGGCTTTCAGAATATGCGGCGCAGCGAGGAGCGGAAAATCTGGGTCGGTATGGCCAAAGAAACCGCGCACCAACTCGGTACACCCATAACCTCGCTCATGGGGTGGTTGGAAGTGACTCGAACAGAGTGCCAGCCTGAAGTGGAGGCGGGGCATCGGCCACTCTTCGACCAGACGATGGGCAACATGAGTACCGACGTGAAACGGTTGGAGAAGATCGCCAACCGTTTCGGGCAGATCGGCTCGATCCCGGAGATTGAACCCCACGACCTGAACTCGCTGGTACAGGAGACGGTCGAATACTACCGGCGCAGGCTACCGTTTGGAGGGGAGGGTATCAAACTGACCTTCTCTCCCGCCGAGTTACCTCCTGTCGAGCTCAACTACGGGCTGCTTGGCTGGGCGCTGGAAAACCTGCTCAAGAACGCCCTGCAGGCGGTAGATTCACGTGAAGGGCGTATCAGCATTCGTACCGAACTCCTCGCCGGCGCGGACAACGTCCGGATTGAGATCTCCGACAACGGTGCCGGTATTCCTTCAGCAGCAGCACGCAAGATATTCCGAGCCGGCTTCACTACCAAGAAACGTGGCTGGGGGCTGGGGCTTTCGCTGGTCAAGCGTATCGTCGAAGAATATCACGGAGGGTGGGTGTCCCTGGCGGGATCGAAGCCGGGGGAGACCGTGTTTGAAATCCTCTTGCCACATAAGGCGCAGCGACAAGGCAGCAGATAGGAACAGAAGATGACCAAACAGGCGATTAGAAAGAAGATACTCTGGGTTGACGACGAAATAGACTCGCTCAAGTCACACATCTTTTTCCTCGAGAAAAGGGGGTTTGAACTGACCACCGCTATGTCTGGTGACGACGCCGTGGTCAAAGTGCAGCATGAGACGTTTGATCTGGTACTGCTTGATGAAATGATGCCGGGGAAAGACGGACTGGCCACGCTTGAGGAAATCAAGGACATCCATCCCCATCTGCCGGTGGTGATGGTGACCAAGTCCGAGGAAGAGTCGCTCATGGACGATGCTATCGGGCAGAAAATCGACGACTACCTGGTCAAACCCGTCAATCCGTCGCAGGTATTGCTGGTGATCAAACGGCTACTGGAATCCGGGAAGATCATCAGCGGCTCCTCGATGAAGCGCTATATTGCCGAGATCAATCGCTTCAACGAGAAGTTGTACGGAACCGTCTCGCCCGAGGACTGGCAGGAGGCGGGTCGAATCCTGGCCTCGTGGAACCTGGAGCTTGATGTGACCAGCGACACCGGCCTGGAGCAGTTGCTCGACGGCACGCGCCGGGAGTGGAACAACGTGTTTGCCAAGTACATCGAGAATAACTACCGGGGCTGGCTCTTTTCGGACAAACGGCCGGTGCTTTCCCCGGACGTCGCTGCCAAATACGTTGTGCCGTTGCTGAAGCGGGAAAAGAAGGTGCTTTTTATCGTCGTCGACTGCATGCGGCTGGACCAGTGGATGCAGGTGGAACCCCTCCTTGCGGAATACTATAACATCCGCCGGGAGACATACCTGTCGCTTCTGCCCAGCGCCACGCCGTTTGCGCGCAACGCCCTTTTTGCGGGCCTGTTCCCGGACGAGATCAACCGGGCCTATCCGGACAACTACAGTTCCCGCGACGAGGGTTCCCTGAATCGTAACGAAGAGCGGCTTTTCGCAGATAATCTTGCCCGCAACGGCCTGCGCTACGACCGCAAGCTCCGGTACGTGAAAATCTTTGATAACACCGAGGGTGAGGTGCTGGCCAAGCGAATCGCCGATTTTTTCGACAGCCCCATTGTCGCTCTCGTTTTCAACTTCCTGGATATCCTGTCCCACGGTCGGTCCAACAACGTTATCCTCAGGGAGATCGCCGGAACCGACGCCGCTTTCAGGTCCCTGATGAAAAGCTGGTTTGTGCACTCGCCGTTGTTTGCCATCCTCAAGGCGTTCGCGGCTCGGGATTTCACGGTTGTTATCACTTCGGATCATGGTTCCGTCCTGTGCCAGCAGGGGACCATGGCGCATGGCAAGAGGTCTACGTCAAGCAACCTGCGATACAAGTACGGAGACAATCTCAAGTCGGACCCCAAGCACTCGATCCTGATCAAGAATCCGGACGAGTGGCGATTGCCCCAGCTCAGCATTGCCACCACCTACATAATCGCCAAAGAGGACTATTATTTCGTGTATCCGAACAATTATAACGAGATGGTGCGGCAGTTCCAGAACTCGTTTCAACACGGTGGTATTTCGCTCGAGGAAATGGTGGTGCCGCTGGCCGTTCTGACGCCCAAGTGATCCCTTGCAGCGAACCCTGAGCACAGTGTCGCATTCGGAGGACCAGACGATTGGCCTGGCAAAGAACCTGGTCGGCCTGCTCAGGCCCGGTGACGTCATCGTTCTGCGGGGAGGACTCGGCTCCGGCAAAACCGTCTTCGTTCGCGGTCTGGCGATAGCTCTCGGTCTCGACGAACGACAGGTGAACTCTCCCTCCTTTACTATCGTCAACGAGTATCCCGGAGAACGACCGCTGTACCACTTCGATCTTTATCGGATAAGCGATCCCTCGGAACTGTACGAGGTAGGCTGGGACGAGTATCTTGAGCGCAACGGCCTGGTGGCCGTTGAGTGGGGTGAAAAAGCGAGGGGAATGTTACCCACCGGCTACTACCTCGTTGACTTTGGCATAGTGGACGAACAGAAACGAACAATTGACATCACCTTTGTTAACGAATGACAGATTCCCGCGAAATGAATGTGCTGGCCATTGACACCGCCACGGCTACGCTGAACCTGGCAGTGAGCTTCGGCGGTGATCGCTTAGTGAAGCTGAGCGAGCAGATCGGCATCTCACACGGCCGAATCCTGATCAAGAAAATCAGTGACCTGCTTGAATCCGCCGGACTTGACAGGGGCGATCTCGACGGTATAGTGGCCTCGACCGGCCCCGGTTCCTTCACCGGTCTGCGAGTCGGACTGGCGGCCGCCAAGGGGATAGCGGTGGCGATTGATATCCCGATAGTGGGCGTGAGTCTGTTCGACGTTGCCGCTCACAGGTTAGGTGAGCGCGATGCCTATGTCGTGGTTCCCTTCAAGCGCGATGAATACTTCGTTACTCTCGTGACGCGGGGAACCTGGACGCTGGAGAACGTTACCGCGGTAGCAAAGACGGCGCTTGCAGAGTTTGTCGGCAATTTGCCGGTGGCCGCCATTAGTATCGATTTGGCGGGCCCGTACCCGCAGCTCACCCTGGCGGAACCGTCCGGACGGATTGAGTACGACGGAGGCGATCTGCTGGTCCTTGGTCAATCGAGGCTTTCGGCCGGAGAATCCGACGACATCGCCCGGCTTGAACCGCTGTACTTGATGAAGTCCCAGGCGGAGATTCGATATGCCCGGCAACACCGGGAAAAATGACCCGGCCATCGGCATTCGCGCCATGACAATGGGCGACCTTGATGCCATTGTAGCCCTGGAAAAGGCCGTCTTTTCAGACCCCTGGCCTCGTGACGCCTTCTCGGACATCCTGTCCGGCGAGGGATGGAGCGCACTTGTGGCCGAATGCGACACCGGGATAATCGCCTATGCCTGCTGCATGACCCTTGACGAAGGGGCACGCCTGGCCAACATCGCGGTGGCCGAATCCTATCGCAGAAAATCGGTTGCCAAAAGACTCCTGGCCCGTATCTTGGATGACGCCAAGAAGGCAGAGTGCGAGTACATACTGCTGGAGGTCAGGCCCGGTAATACCGAGGCCATTACTTTTTATGAGCGCCACGGTTTCCGCCATATGTACCGGCGCCCTCACTATTATCACAGTCCGACCGAGGATGCCCTGGTGATGGTGCGCTACCTGTCTGAGGATGATGAAAACGAGTGACCAATGGAATGGTTCCGAAAAGCAAAACCGGGGATTGAATCCACCGAGAAGAAAAACATCCCTGAGGGGTTGTGGACAAAATGCACTTCCTGCGGCGAGATCGTCTACGGGAAAAAAATGGAACAGCTCCTCTGGGTCTGCCCCAACTGCAATTTCCACTTCAGGATATCGAGCCGCAAGTACATAGACCTCCTGCTTGACGGCGGTGAGCTTGAGGAACATGACGGGAACCTGAGAACCACCGACCCGCTCAAGTTCAAGGACTCCAAGAAGTATCCCGACCGTATCAAGGCCGCCCAGCGGAAGTCGGGCGCCATGGAAGGCCTTATCTCGGGGATGGCCGCCGTGGACGGCATGCCGGTCTCGTTTGCAATCATGGATTTCTCGTTCATCGGGGGGTCGATGGGGTCTGTCGTAGGCGAGAAAGTGGCTCGCGCTATTGAGCGTGCCATTGACCGCGAAGTGCCCCTGATAATCGTCTCCTGCAGCGGCGGGGCTCGTATGCAGGAGAGCATTCTGTCACTGATGCAGATGGCGAAGACGTCGTCACTTTTGGCAGTACTGGCGGAGAAGAGGATTCCCTACATCTCGATATTGACCAACCCTACCACCGCAGGGGTCATGGCCTCGTACGCGTCGTTGGGCGACGTGATCATTGCCGAGCCGAAGGCCCTGTTGGGTTTTGCCGGCCCGCGAGTGATTCAGCAGACGATCGGCACCGACCTGCCGGAGGGTTTTCAATCCTCTGAGTTTTTCCTGGAAAAGGGATTTCTGGACAAGATCGTAGAGCGAAAAGACCTGCGCAGTACCGTGATCAAGCTGCTCAGGTATATGTGGAGACGGTAGAGTTGAAACATACCTATGTTTCGGCTGAGAAGTTTATCCTGTCCCGTGAGTTCTTCGGCATGAAACTGGGTCTTGAGAACATCACCCGGTTTCTTTTATCCATAGGCTCGCCACAGACGGAATACGACACTATCCACGTGGCTGGAACCAACGGCAAAGGTTCCACGGCAGCCATGCTGGCGACGATTCTCCGGTCGGCGGGTTACAAGACCGGTCTTTTCACTTCGCCCCACCTGGTCAGTCTGCGCGAGCGCATTCGCGTCAACGGCCGGATTATTCCCCGGCGCTCGGTAACTGCCTTTGTGGATAGGCATCGCCGCGAACTGACAAAGCGGAAGCTGTCGTTTTTCGAGGTGATTACGGCCATGGCGCTGGCCTTTTTTCAGCGGTCCGCTGTGGACTTGGCGGTAATTGAGACCGGCCTGGGCGGCAGGCTGGACGCCAGCAACGTTCTCAGGCCACTTCTGACGATTACAACCGACATCAGTCTCGACCACACGGAAATCCTGGGCCACTCGTTGGGGAAAATCGCCCGTGAAAAGGCCGGAATAATAAAGAAATCGACGCCGCACCTGATCGGCCTGCTGCCGAACGAGGCCGAGAGAGTCATCCGAGAGCGATGTCAAGTTGTGGGAGCGCCGTTGCGGCGGCTCAGCAGGAACAATTTTGCCGCCGACGCGCTTCGAAACCGGCTGGATTTCACGTGGAACGGGTACCGGCTGAAGGGACTGTCACCGTCCCTGATCGGCGGTCACCAGTTGCAGAATGCAGCCCTGGCGGTGAGGGCGGTGTCAATCCTGAGTAAATCCGGACTCCGCGTACCCGGGCGGGCTGTCCGCGAGGGTCTGTCTGCCACCAACTGGCCGGGACGATTCCAAGTCATCAGGCGGCGGGGGCGGCCGACGGTGGTGCTGGATGTCTGCCACAACGAATCAGGCGTCCGCGCTCTGATCGATTCCTTCAAGACGAGCTTTCCTCATCGGCGGGCATATGTGATCGTCGGTTTTGTCAAACGCAAATCGCATCAGGCGATGATCGATGTTCTCTGTAAGATAGCCGCCACATTTACGCTGGTTCCCCTGAGAACAAAGAGAAGCATCGACGTGAAACAGGCAGAGGCGGTGTTGGATTTCCATGATATCCCCGTGGCCAGGTGCGGCTCCTTGAGCACCGCCTACCGGCGGCTGTCGAGAGGTTGCTCCGCTGACGATATCATAGTGGTGGCCGGTTCCCACTTCCTGGTGGGAGAGTTCCTCGAAAACTACGGTTGAAAATGAGCCAACCCGAGCCAAAGAACGATAAAGACGCCACCGCCTCGGACGGCATCAATGCCTCGGCGAAAACACCACCGGCTTCACTCTCGCCAGAGGAGGACCAGCTCCGGGAACTGAACGAGAAGATCACCGGTCTCACTAAGACAAATCGGCAGTTGAAACGGAAGATATTCGATCTGTATACAAGCTTCGAGATCAGCCGCCATTTCAATTCCGTGCTGGATCACGAGACTCTTCTGGATACGTTTATCCTGACTTC
>JAGLXI010000048.1 GCA_023132995.1 Candidatus Zixiibacteriota bacterium
CGGTCGCGGGGAGAGAAACATCCTGGAGCGGTTTCATCCCGGGCTGGTGGTGCCGCTTATCTATCAAACGCGGTTGATCGGCATCTTCATTATCACCGACAAGATGTCCGGGCGGGAGTTCAAGATGGAAGATATCGAGTTTCTGTCCGTTCTGGGCAGCCAGATATCGGTCGCCATCGAAAACACGCGGCTCTACGAGGCGGAGAAGATGGCCACGCGGCAACTGCGGCTTGCCCAGGAACAACTGGTCCGCAGTGAGCGCCAGGCGGCGCTGGGCGAGATGTCGGCAAAAATTGCCCATGAGATCAACAATCCACTCGGCATCATCAAGAACTACATCCAGCTTATCAGCCGGTCGGTCGGTCCCAATGTTGAAGCCACCAACTATTCCAGGATTGTCGGCCAGGAGATCGACCGGATTGCCCGCATTGTCCGCGAGTTGCTAAACGTCCACCGGCCTCGCGCGATGGTCCGGGAATCGATAGATATCACGCGGGTAATCGAGGACGTTCTGCTGCTCATGGAAAAAAGGCTTGAACTGCAGAAAGTCTCCGTCGTCAGGTCTTTTCCGCCGGAGTGTTCCCCAATCAGCGGTTCTCCCGAAAACCTGAAGCAGGTCTTCCTGAACCTCATTATCAATGCCTGCGACGCTATGAGTGAAGGGGGAACGCTCGACTTGTCCGTCGAAGACCGCAGTGACACGTTACATCTGGAGGTACGTGACACGGGGCCGGGCATCAAGGCGGAGGAAATCCCCCGGATTTTCGAACTGTTTTACACGACCAAGGATCCCGGGAAAGGCACCGGGCTGGGTCTTTCCGTATGTTATGGGATAATCAAAACGCACGGCGGGTCGATAAGCTACAGAAACACGGACAGCGGGGGTTGTTTCTCGATTGAACTCCCGACGATAAATGAAGACACCAACCATGAACCAGGCTGCTGACAAGATAATCATTGTTGATGATGAAAAGGGGATGTGCGATTCGCTTTTCAAACTCCTCACCGACGATGGCTACCTGGTGGAGGCGTTCCAGGAGGCGCCCAGGGCGGTGGAGGCTATTCGCGGCGGCAAGGTTGACCTGGTAATAACCGATATCAAGATGCCACAACTTAACGGTATGGACCTGATGAAACTCGTCAAAGAGGTGGATGAGGAAATCCCGGTAATCCTGATGACCGGCTACGCCTCACTCGATTCCGCTGTCGAGGCTGTTTCCCGGGGGGCCTATGATTACCTGATGAAGCCGATCGAGTTTGCCAATCTCGTGATGGCCGTCAAGCGGGCGCTGGAAAGACGCAGAGCAGCGCTGGACCGCCGCCAGTTGCTGGAGCAATTGAAGATCGCCACGCTGCTTCAGGAGCGCCGCATCAATGAGTTGAATGCCCTCTACGAAGCAGGCAAATCGATCGGGTCCACCGCCAACGTGAAGGAACTGCTGCGCCAGATTGTCGTCCTGGCGTCATCGGTTACCGAAGCGAAGGTGGGTTCAATCATGTTGCTGGACGAAAAGGATGAGTGCCTGACAATCGAGGCGGCGATCGGGCTTGAGCCGGAAGTTGTTGAAAAAACATGCCTTCCCGTGGGTACATCGATAGCGGGCTTCGTGGCTCAGACGGCCCAACCCATTATTGTGGAAGACGTCGAACGCGACCCTCGCTTTCAGAGGATCAATCGCGAGCGGTACGGCGCAGCCTCGCTGCTGTGCGCCCCTCTGACGATCAAGAACCGTGTTATCGGGGTCATCAACATGGCCAACAAGGAGAGCGGCCGGCCGTTTACCGAAAATGACCTCAAGCTCCTGACCACTTTCGCTTCTCAGGCGGCGGTAGCAGTTGATGACGCCAACCAGTTCGAGAAAAACCGTCGTCGCCTGATCGAGTTCGAAGTCCTCCACGAGGTAGCCGGCGAACTGCCGCAGATCAAATCGTTGAATGCATTTCGGGGAATCCTCATTGATAAGATCAAGCGGGTTTTCCCGGTCGGTTACTCGCTCTGGTTCAACTGGGACTCTACCGGCCATACTTTGACGCTGGAGGGAGCGTCGGGGACCGACGATATCCCGCTAACCGACAGCGGTGGCATTGACCTGGGTAAGATAGCCAGGGAAAGCATCTCCCTTTCGCCCATCAGCCTTGATGAGCTTGATCTTCATAACATCGTCGAGATGTCCGACTTGATCCGGGGAAAACTGGCCGACAACGAACACTTTCCCACACCTAAGCGGGCCTTCATGGCGATACCGATTCTCAAGTACAGTGAGCTGGCCCACGTGTTCTGTCTGGGCTCGGACTCGGATCGGTCTTACAGCCCGGATGATATCTCCCTGGCACGGCTGGTCATTTCGCAGGCAGCCCTGTTGTTTGAAAAGGAAAAGTCACTGCTCAATGCCACCAGACTGCTCACGATGGGCAATATGATCTCGGAAATATCGCACGATCTGCGCAAGCCATTAACCTCGATCAAGGGCGGTCTCCAGATCATTAAACAACGCTGGTCCGAGACCGCCGGCGCCGACCTGGTGAAAATGGTCGAGGACGAGATCTACCGCATGAACGAACTCGTCGGGGAACTCGTCGATTTCTCCAACCCCAATAAGTATCAGACTGAAAAGATCGACCTGAGGCAACTGGTTCAGCGGGCCGCCGAACTTGTCGGGCCTGATATGTACAAGCGTAAGGTCCAGTTCGATACCGAGTATGGGCAAGCCAACTGGGAAATCATCGTCAACAAGAACCAGATCATAGAAACTCTGTTGAACCTGTTTATCAATGCTCTTGACGCCATGCCTGACGGCGGCAGACTATCGGTCCTCGGGACGATAGAGAAACCGGAACACAAGAAAATTAACTATCTGGCGCTCAAAGTCAGTGATACCGGCGTGGGGATCAAAGAAGAGAACCTCTCCAGGATATTCGACCGTTACTATACCAGCAAGGAAACCGGAACCGGCCTTGGCCTGGCCGTTGTGGAGCGGATTGTCTCTGCCCACAGCGGGACCCTGAGAGTAGAATCGGTCGAGGGTGTCGGGACAATCTTCACGCTGTACTTCCCGCTTACCGTGTGACGATTCGTTACGCGAATGGTTCACACGATCCGGCAGTGTCCGCTGCGAATTCGAGCCGTCTCTGCATTTCGTTGCCGAAAATGAGCAAGGGGTTTGTTGTTTTACCTTGATTCCTGCCCGACAATGCCGATAATATTATGCAACGAGTTAGGTGATTGATGGCCAAGACCAAGGAAAAAGTAAAGATACTGGTAATCGACGACGATCCCAAAGTCTCGTGGATTCTTACTGAAGGTCTGTCGTCCAAGTTCAACTTTGTTTCGGCCCGTGACGGTATTGAAGGGATCCAGATGGTTTCGACCGAGAAGCCGGATCTGATCCTTCTCGATATCAAGATGGCGGGCATGAGTGGGCTTGAGGTCCTCGAGAAACTCAACAAAGCGGAGTCGCGCCCTGAGGTCATCATGGTTTCCGGACACGGCGAAACCCAGTATGTGGTGGATTCCATCAAGTTGGGGGCGGCCGAGTTTGTCAACAAGCCGTTCGACGTCCAGGAAATAGAGATTCATATTAATGGGGTTCTGGAGCGTAGCCATCTGCGCCGGGAGGTCAAGGAGCTCAGGACCAAGCTTGAAGGGGAAAACGCATACGCCGGTTTCATCGGCGACTCCGGCCCGATGCTCAAGGTCAAGTCCATTATTGAGCAGGTGGCTGATTCCGAACTGACGGTTCTGATTCGTGGCGAGTCCGGCACCGGTAAGGAGATAGCTGCGCGCTCGCTGCATGAGTTATCCCGGCGGGCAAGCCAGCCGTTCATTAAAGTGAACTGCGCCGCCATCCCGCACGATCTTCTGGAAGCGGAGCTATTCGGCTACGAGAAGGGTGCTTTCACGGGTGCTCACAAGAACAAGCAGGGCCGTTTCGAACTGGCCGACAAGGGGACGATATTCCTGGACGAGATCGGTGACATGCCGCTGGAACTGCAGGCCAAACTCCTGCAGGTACTGGAGCAGCAGGAGTTTGTGCGGGTCGGCGGGATCCACAATATCCATGTCGATGTCCGGATCATCTGCGCCACCAACCGCGATCTTGAATCCGGCCTTCGCGAGAGAACTTTTCGGGACGACCTGTTCTACCGTCTCAACGAGATAACTCTTCCCCTTCCGACGCTGCGGGAGCGTCCGGAGGACATTCCACTGCTGGTAAACCACTTCCTGGAGAAATACTCGAATGTCTACGGGAAGTCCCTCACACATCTCTCGGCGGAAGTCATCAACCTGTTGGTGGCGTTCAACTGGCCGGGCAACGTACGCCAGTTGGAGAACATGATCAAACAGGTGGTTGTCCGCGACGACGAGACGATCATCGGTGACCTCATCGCCGCATCCGGTCAACAGCCCAGTTTGCCGGCCATGCCGAATCCCCATTCGGCACCGGTGGCGGTGTCTGTGCCCGGTGGCGAGGAAGGCTCGCTCTCGCTCAAGAGCCGCATCGGAAGCATCGTTGCTCGGGAAGAAAGGAAGCTGATCGGCGAAGTTCTGAACAAGACCAATTGGAACCGCCGTAAAGCAGCCGAGATACTGGAAATCAGCTACCGCTCTCTCCTGTACAAGATTAAGGACTATAACCTCAATTCCGCCAAGTAAACACCGGAAACCAGCCCCGCGAATTGACTCACAATTAATGT
>JAGLXI010000049.1 GCA_023132995.1 Candidatus Zixiibacteriota bacterium
TCTGCATGATACCATGCTGGCGATTGACGGCCTGGTTTCGTGCCGGGCCTCTGTCGGTGGCTACCTGGATGAACCTCGATTCGAGATATCCGGCAGGGTCGACTCCTTCACCTACCGCGATCTTCTGCTGGGGGATGTGACCTATGCTGTGCGGTACCGGGAGAGGCTCTTAACGGTCGACAGCCTGGTGGTGGCGTCTGATGCCGGTTCGTACCATGCCGCGGGCTTCCTGCATACGGATCTGACATTCACCGCCGATCCGACCGACCGTTTCCCGGATCTGCCGATGGATATTCGCATCGCAGCCGGCGATCGGCGTTTTGATCTGGTCAATCTCATTCTGCCCTCGGTGGAACAACTGGACGGCGAGTTCTCGGCCGACTTCCGTCTCTCCGGCACTCCCGGGGCGCCAATCCTTGAGGGGAGCGCCTTCATCAGGGATGGTCGTCTCAAGTATTTCGATCTGGAAGATCCCATCTACACCGATTCCGCCGGTGTCACCATGCGCAACAACCTTGTTGTGGTAGACCGTGTTCAGGTGTACACGCTGGATGAAGGAAAGAAGGACAAGAAACGCTATGCCTATCTGCAGGGTGAGTTGACATTCAAGTCGCTGGAGAATCTCCATTACAACCTGGACGTGAGCATTCCCGAAGCTTTTCCGTTTTCGTACGAGCTTGAAGACATTTGCGGGAAGATCGCGGGCAATCTGCATGTTGAAGGTGACAGCCCCCCCCTGGTAACAGGTAATCTGGACCTCATCTCCATGAGGTACCTGGTCAACTTCGCCGAGCCCGACGAGGGATCGCCGATCATGTCGGCGCTTACTGCGGAACACTCCTGGGACTTGAACTTGAACATGGACATCCTCTCCAATTACTGGATCAAGAACGACGCCATCGACGCCGAATTCGCCGGGCATATCAACCTGCTACGTGAGAGAGGAGGGTATCGCTTTGTCGGTGAGATGGAGGTGTTGCGCGGGCGTGGTTTTCTGTTTGACAAGACGTTTCAGATAGAGCCGGGCAGCCGGGTGATATTCGAAGGCGATGAGAGTCTCAACGCCCGGCTCGACCTCACCGGCACGACGCATATTGCCGTTGTCAGCCAGTCGCCGCTGGAGGATGAGGGGAGTGCGCAGGGGCAGATCAAGGTCGGTATTCACGTGACCGGCACGCTGGAAACGCCGGAGATCGGCCTGGTGGAGGATTCCGATCTGGAACTGGAGAAGGACGACATCCTGCCGCTGATTGTGGCCAACTATTACAGTTCGGATGACAGGTCATCCGCCGGCGGGTTTGAGGAGCGCATCACCGGCGTGATAGGCTCCCAGATCACCCAGATAGGCTCCAAGCGGCTCAGTCGCCTGGGAGTGGAGACGTTTGAGATAGATCCCTACTACCAGGGTGAGTTTGACCCGCTCAAGGCCCGGGTGACGGTGGGGTTCTATACGGTTTCAAATCTGTACGTCTACGGTCGCTCGGCCCTCTCCTTGCAGAGCGGGCAGGAAGTCGGCTTTGAATACCGCTTCAATAAGAGTTTTCTGCTGGATGGCCGGGCCGATGAAGACGGCCTCTACCGCCTGAGTCTGAAACTGCACTGGGATTTCTAATGGGCCGCCTCGTTGTCATACTGCTGCTGTTGCTGTCGTTTCCCCTGAGCGCCGTCGCCGACCAGCGCCAGGATCGCCTGAAGCGGCGCTGGCTGCGAGACAAACCCCCTATCACATCGATCTCGGTCAAAGGGTGCGACTATTTCTCTCAGGCGGAGATAGTCAAACGGATGTATTCCCGCAAGCGCTCGATATGGGCCACTCTCAAGGGGGATCGCCGCACCAGGATACAGCGCGAATCGCTGGGGCGTGACACCCTCGAGATCAAGTATCTCTATCTTGTCAATGGTTTCCTGGGAGTCCGGGTTCAGGAAGCGATTGAGGTGGTGACGGATGATTCGTCGGCCCATGTTGTCGTCACGATTCACGAAGGACGACGGTACGTCTACGGAGCGACTCGGATCACGGGGTCGTTTGAAGAGCGTCTTCGCGGTGAGTTCCACAATGTCGGAGGCGATTTCAAGAGCGGCGAGAAGGTCAACCTGCTTGATTTGCGCAGGGCGGTCTTTGACATGAAAACGGTGCTGGCCAACGAAGGCTATCCCTACGGTTCGGTCAACTTCGTTCTGGACACGAGCGACGGCGACACCATCTGCCCGATAACGTTCGAGGTCACATCGGATTCCCTTGTCCATTTCGGCGATGTCACTATCACAGGTGTCGAGCGATATCCCCGGTACACGGTGACGCGTGAATCGCGGATCCGGTCGGGCGACGTATATCGGCGAAAGACCATCATTGATTCCCAGCGACGCCTTCTGGAGTCAGGCTACTTCAGCACCGCAAGGATAACCAGGGCCGATACTGTCTCAGATCGACTGTATCCCGGCTTCGTGCTTCGGGTCCGCGAGCGCAAACCAATGTATGCAACCTTCACCACCGGCGCCGGACAGTCCGCGACGCGCGACCTGGAGTGGGATTTCTCGACCGGTTTCGGCAAGCGCAATTTCCTGGGCTCACGCCGGTACGACTTGTCGGCGCAACTCAAGTTCGGTGTCGGCGGAGGACGCGGTCTCCTGGAACATGCCTACCGGATTCGCTACACGGAGCCGTGGTTCCTCGGTACCAGGATGCCGCTGATGCTGTCCGCCCGGTACGAGCCGGGCGTCAAGGACCCGGAGTTGAATTACCGCATCGAGTCCTGGTCACTTTCGGCATCTACGACAAGGAACTTCGGTCAGGAGTACAAGACCAACCTCGGTTTGGAATACGAGGCCGTCAGGATATTCGGTGTACCGTTCGACGAAGCGGCCCTCCTGAAGGATGAAGAAGGTATCTCCGTACGCCGGAAGATATACTTCATCTTTCGGCGCGACAGCCGGGACCACATTTTCGTGCCGCGGCGCGGCTCGCTCGCTGATTTCGCCGGGGAGTACTGCGGCGGTTTTCTCGGAGGTGACGATCACTTCTCCAAGTTCGAGGCCAACTGGTCCAGCTACCAGCCGATGTGGCCGGGGTGGATTTCCGCCACCAGGTTCAAGGTCGGGTGGGCCAACGCGTTCGGGGCATCGGACAGGGTGCCGCTCGATGATCGCTTCTACCTCGGCGGCGCCAACACCGTGCGGGGATTCAAGGTCAACACTCTGGGCCCCATGCTGCCCGACGGCACCCTCGAGAAAGCCAATTTCATCGCCTTGTTCAACCAGGAGTTCCGATGGCAGACTTTCCAGGTATTCCAGTTCCTGCCCGTTCTCAAGGATGTCCTGGGTGTATGGCCCCTATGGCAGTCGGTCTTCTTCGATATGGGTAACGGCTACCGCAAGGCCGCCGACATAAGCTTCCGCAATCTGGCCTATAGCTATGGCACCGGTGTGCAGATCGTCTCGCCGGCCGGGCCGATACGCATCGACTACGCTCGCCGCATCAAGACTGAGACAATTGATTTTGATTCCTACTGGCATTTCACTATATTATATGCCTTTTGACCAGGCGGCGAATGCCGCCTTGATGGATCAACAATACGGATATGCCGCTGTGCCGGAGTCGTCAGTAGGCAACGGGTATTTCAGTCTAAAGAAGTGCTGACGGATGGAACCAGTTTATCTTGACCCCACAACGCCACGACTACTCCGGTCGATCCTCGGGTAGTGGAGGCGGCGGTGCGCTTCTCGATGGGGCGTACAACGAAAAGAGAGCAGATCGATTATGTACTCTCTGTCCTCCCGCCGGAAGTCGAACGGCTGTGGTCGCTCTCGCCCGGTTATCGCATCTCCCAATCGTGAGACCTGTAATTGAACTGGCGCGGCTCGGCGACCTGATTCCATTGGTGTGAGTATGGCCACGAAAGTCCTGGTAGCGATGTCCGGTGGTGTTGATTCATCGGTAGCCGCTCTGCTGCTCAAGGAGCAGGGGTATGACGTGGTCGGCGCTCACATGAAGCTCTGGGACTACGCCGAAGCGGGAGGAGATATTTACCGCGACGGTCGCTGCTGTTCGCTTGATTCCATAGATGACTGCCGCCGGGTGTGCGACGCCATTGACGCGCCATTTTACGTGCTAAACTTGTCCGAGTATTTTCGTGACGCCGTCATTGACAACTTCGTAGCCGAATACCGTGCCGGGCGCACGCCCAACCCATGCATCCGCTGTAACACCGAGATCAAGTGGGCCGAGTTCCTGCGCAAGGCGCGTGAGGTCGGTTGTGACCATATCGCCACCGGGCACTATGCCTTTGTGGAGAAATCCGAGGGGGGGAGGTATGGCATACGAAAAGGTGTCGACGACACCCGCGACCAGTCGTACGTTCTTTGGGGGCTTGGCCAGGAGGCTCTGGCGAGGACGCTCATGCCGCTGGGGGGGATACTGAAATCGCAGGTGCGCGAGATAGCATCCCGCCACAAGCTCCGTACGGCCGGGAACAGGGAATCGCGCGAGATCTGTTTTGTGCCGGACGACAACTACCGGCGCTTCCTCAGAGAATACGAAAGCAAGCGAGGCCGGGAGTTTACATCAGGAGAGATCGTGCACCAGGACGGCCGCGTATTGGGGCGGCACGACGGCGCGGCCTTCTTCACTGTCGGCCAGCGGCGCGGGCTGGGGATATCGAACCCCACGCCGCTCTATGTACAGCGCATAGATGCTGTCGCCAACCGTGTGATTGTCGGCGATGACGCCTCGCTCTACGGCACGGAGATGGTTGTGGAGCAGGTCAACTGGGTGAGCATGGCTCCGCCCGCCG
>JAGLXI010000005.1 GCA_023132995.1 Candidatus Zixiibacteriota bacterium
TCGCCGAAGAACCTGGCCGGCGTGAGGCCCAGCGCCTGCGTGAGTTGGGGGAACAGATACTGGACGACAAACACAGAGGCGTTGGCGATAAGCATCACCTTGATAAAAGGCGACAGCTTGCCCGGCCCGAATCCGAGTCCACCCCTCGGGGGACGCCTGTTGAACCCAAATTGTCTCATCAGAGTAGTTATCGGCAGTTACGCGCCTTCCTCTTAAGGATGATGCTCACCCATATCCGCTATCACAAGCCGGTCGACTCCCGTCTTCACGCAGCAACCCCGACCACGAGACATTGATTAAGGGGAGGTCGGCCTCGTCAGGTCAACACCATCTCGAGGCGAGCGGTTAAGTGTGCTTTGGGAACCGCTCCTACTACTTGGTCCACCACCTCTCCGTTCTTGAAAAACAGAAGTGAAGGAATCGACATTATGTTGTACTTACCTGCGGTCTTACCGTTTGAATCCACATCCAGCCTGGCGATCTTCACCTGGTCGGCGTATTCATGTGCTATCTCTTCCAAAATAGGCTCGACCATCTTGCACGGCCCACACCATGTGGCCCAGAAATCGACTACTACCGGCAGATCGGATTGGAGAACTTCCGTTTCAAACGTGTCATCGGTGATTACTACTGGTGCGCTCATTCTTACCTCCAATACTGG
This sequence comes from Candidatus Zixiibacteriota bacterium, assembly GCA_023132995.1. Classification (GTDB taxonomy): domain Bacteria; phylum Zixibacteria; class MSB-5A5; order GN15; family FEB-12; genus JAJRTA01. Next base: position 662 of record JAGLXI010000005.1, read on the forward strand.
TTAACAAATCATCTCTTCACTTTTCATTCTAACGTCGGTCTCCCGGCAAGGTTCCACACCGCCGCCGGGGCCGCCTGTTGGATTCCAATATACGGGCTAATTGGACTGTGGAAAGGAATAAATCCACCCGGCCGTCATCTCTGAGCGCATCTGGTTTGTCATCTCTGAGCGAAAGCCGGAATCCAGACGCGTGGGTACCCCACCTAAAGCGGAGCGGCAGGTGGGATTCTTCCGATCACGCTGCTGGCAACAAGACGCGCGAAGCGCAAAAGACAGGCTTGCCTGCAAACTTGTTTGGGGGTGTTTTTTGCGGCCAGGTCCAAACGAGTTTGAACCTGCCACCCGGCGTGCACCACAAGAAACTTCGGTGCGGGGCTTTGGTTGCCTTAATACTAATTCTCCCAGGGCATGTTGTACCAGGATACGTACTCAGCAATTGCGTTCTCCGCAATGCTGTAAAGCACGCCCTGGTAATTCTCACGCTCGTTCCGCATGCCTGCTTCTGTGCAAAGGGAATCAATCAGTTGATAGAGCGTGTCGTATTCCTTCGATATCTCTTGAATGAGGTACGTCTCCTCGGCAACTTCAAGCAGTGCTTCACCGAGTGTGCCCTCCTCACAGTCGGCCGGCAGCTGGTCGAGAGCATATATCAGCATCGCGGCGATCACGACGCTGATCCTTTGGGTTCGTGCCTCCGGCCCGATCTTCTGCAGCATCCGGATGAACGCCGCATACATCTGTTTGCCAACTATCTGCTCTAATTCCTGGAGCATGCTATTGCCATATGGTTGACGTTCCGGGTGGCAACCTCAAAATTGTTAGGGGGTAAGTTTTCGGCCAGGCCCAAACGAGTTTGAACCCGCCACCCGACGCAGCCCCGGATTCGCGTCGCTCAGATTCTCTGCGCCACCCTCTTCCCCGCCCCCCGCGAGAATACCTTCACCTGTTCGGCGAAAGCCTCCAATCGAGTGTCCTCACCGGAGTCACGCAGACCCTCGTAGCTGATGTTGAGCCACGGTATGGATCCCAGGTCCTCAGCGACCTTCTTCGACAACGAGGTGACAACGGTTCCCGGCATACAATTGAACGGCATCGCGTTGACAATGCCGGCCGCGTCTTCCCGGGCCATCTCAATCGCTTTACCGATAGAAAGCAGTGCCTCACCCTTGAAGTCGAGCGCCAGGTAATCTGAAGCCAACTCCAGTACCTTGCCCACCGGATACTCATGACCAATATCCATATACCTGGAAAAGTGGCGGATCAGCTTGTGTTCGTTTCGGGTCTGCATAACCATCTGAAGGCTGCCATGAAGCCATGCTTTCCAATTGCGGTCCCGGAATGAATCCCGCTGGTAGTCTAAAGAAGTGTACAACGGCCATTCGCAGAAGGTAGCCAGGCGCACCTCAAGTCCCAGCTTTTCCAGTTTCTCGATCAGGAAGTTGTTCGAGAACCGGTTGTGACGCAGGAAAATCTCGCCCACCACACCAACCAACGGGCGGCGCTCACCGGTAGTCTCGATTCTGCGAAAGGCTTGCGCCGCTTCCTCCGCGAGCTTCTCTAGGGATTCATCGCGGACTATGGTACGATCAAGTCCACCGAGGTAATGCAGGTAGAGTTTCTCGGTCTCGCCGCGTGTCACCTCGTAGGGCCGCACGCTGTGGAGCATCTTGGCCAGGCAATCGATGAAAACCAGCCCCCCCCAGGAGAGCTTGCGGAACCCGGTCCCTTCAAGGCCAAACCCGGCGTAGCCGTTTTGGGAATTGGGTGACAGGATAGGAATGTCTCGGTAGCCCAAGTCATCGAGCATCATGCGGTGGTATTCGCAGTACACACCGAACCGGCAGGGGCCATCGGCACCCGGCATGAAAAAGACCATTTTGTCGCGGTCGGCCCCGTTGGACCGGATTTTTTTGATCATATCGCCGGTGGTGACTATGCAGGGGAAACACTCCTTGCCTGATGTATACTTCTTGCCGTACTCAAGCGTGACCGCGTCCGGCTCGTCCAGAACCTGGGCGTTCAGTCCGTAGCGCTCCATGGCCGCTCTTATGGCAAAGGCGTGATCGCACATATGTGGTATGTAAACCGTTTTCTCGGCCGACCGCAGGCGGCTGTCGGCAATTTGGAAGTCCTTGACCGGCGGCTGGAACCGGTAGAAGCGGAGGGAATCCAGGAAGGCTTCGCACCGGGTAATCAGACCTGCGTCGGCGGAATGCTCATCCAACTCCAGTTGCAGATATGGTTTGCCCGACATCTCGCGGCGGAAGAAGTGGGTAATGAACGAATCCGGACCGCACGCGAACGAAGTAAGGTACACTGCGAACAAGTTGGGGTGCTTGCGAATCTTCTCGGCGGCGGACAGGATGCTGCGGCCAAAATGCCAGTACATGTAAGAGAGGTCGTTTTCGCCCTCGTCAAGCCGCAGGAAATCAAGCGGCACCGCCTTATAACCGAGACTGCGGATTTTCTTCGGCAAGTCTGCCGAAAGCTCTCGATCGTAGCCGTTGTATGGCCGACTTACAACGACCAGCGCCTTCTCGCCCGGTTTCAACTCCTCGAGCACCCGATCACCTTCGGCATACAGGCTCCGCTTGTACGTCCCGTATGCACGCAGACCGCATTCGGCAGCCCGGTTCAACTCGCGCTCAGAAAGATGGAAATCCCCGGCCAGCTGCTTCAAGCTGCGTTTGACCTCTTTCACGTCGTGGCTCAGCGAGATGACCGGTGTCACCAGCTTCACACCCGCTTTTTCGAAATCAAAGCGAATCCTGATCGACGACCCAATAGTCTGCACCCACAGGCACACGTAGGCTCCATCGTCGGACTGGTCTGTCTCCTCGGTCACCTTGATCAATGACGGCAGGAAGATGTAGTCCACGTCCTTGCCGAGGAGATTGGCCACGTGGCCATAGACTAACTTGATAGGATAGCAGGTCTCGGCACTGAAGAGCTCGAGAGCATCTTCGACGATGCTGTGGTTGGAGACATCGGACTTGACAACCTCAAAGCCAAGCGATTCGAAGAACGCCTGCCAGAATGGGAAATACTCAAAGAACAGCAGTGCCCGGGGGATGCCGACCCGCCCGCGCACCTTGGCTGGTTTGGCGAATTTCAGATACTTCTTGTAGAGCAGCTTCTGGCGGAGGGCGGCATAGTTCGGGGGAAGTTCTTTCTTGGCGCCTCGCTTGACATCGTATTTTTCGCAGCGGGAACCGTAGTAGAGCGGCTCTTCTCCTTGTATCTCCACCTTGTTGATCTCGCACTGGTTGGGGCAGTCCTCGCAGGTGAAGGTCTCAATCGTATATTTTCTTCGGTGAAGGTCAAAACCCCTGAACGAGGTCTTGAAACCGGGCCGGCTGACTTCTTCCATGGCCAGGATGGCCGCCCCAATGGCGCCGGTGACGTCGTGGTGCGGCGGGACGGTAACTCTCTTGCCGATCAGCTTCTCGAACGCGGCCACGACGGCTTTATTCCATGCCACACCGCCCTGGAAGAAGATATTGTCCCCGATCCGGCGGTCGCCCACCACCTTGGTCAGGTAGTTGCTGACGATCGAATACGCCAGCCCGGCGATCAGGTCATCCTTGCCGGCGCCGGTTCGCTGATGCGCCACCAGGTCGGACTCCATGAAAACCGTGCAGCGCTCACCGCAACCGACCGGGCACTTGGCCCTCAGCGCTTTTTCTCCGAATTCCGTCTCTATCCTGATGTTGAGTTTCTCGGCCTGCTCCTGGAGAAACGAGCCGGTACCGGCGGCGCACACCTTGTTCATCTCGAAATCAACGACGGCCCGGTTGTCGATGGAAATGTACTTGGAATCCTGACCGCCGATTTCGAAAATCGTGTCTACCTGTGGATTGATGTCTATAGCAGCGGTGGCCTGAGCTGTTATCTCGTTGCGCACGATGTCCCCGCCGACGTAGTCCGAGGTCAGGTACCGGCCGGAGCCGGTTGTGCCGACAGCCCGGACGACCACGCGGTCCCCCACCTCGGTTCCGATTTCCTCCAGCCCGCGCCGAACGGCGTCGATGGGTCTTCCTTCCGTCATCAGGTACCGGCGGGCAATCACCCTGTGGTCGTTGTCCACCAGCACCAGGTTCGTCGAGAGCGAGCCAACATCGATACCAAGGAAGACGTCGAGGTTTGAGATATCCTTCGGGCGCTCGGCAAGGGTGACATCATAGTGCTTAGAATCAGGGAAACTGAAACTCAGGGCATCCCGGCCGGAGGGCGGCACCTTACGGTAGGCCAGGTAGGACTTAATCAGGAGCGGGTCGAAGTCGTCGATAATGACCTGCCCCTCCTGGGCCAGGATTGCCGCACCGAGGGCGCCGATTACATTGTAGTGGTCCGGGATAATTAGTTCGCCCTTGTCGAGTTCCAGCAACTCCGTAAAGGCGCGCACCATGCCCGGGTTGGCCGCCACACCGCCCTCAAAGGCGATGGGACGCTGAAAGTTCTTGCCACGAGCGATGGAACTCTTGAAGTTCCTGGCCACGGCAAAGCAGAGACCCGCCACGATGTCATAGTCCGGCGTGGCAATCTGCTGTAGATGAATCATATCCGACTTGGCGAAGACCGAACAGCGGCCGGCAATGCGCGGCGGCTTGACCGACTTGAGGGCTAACGCTCCGAACTCGTCTTCGATATTGATTTTCAGGCGGTTTGCCTGCTGATCCAGAAACGACCCGGTGCCGGCGGCACACTGGGCGTTCATCGCAAAATCAATCACCAGCTTGCGGTTGCTGTCAAGCTCGAGGAACTTTGAATCCTCGCCCCCCATCTCAATCACGGTCGCGACCTGGGGGAGCACTCTGAAGTTCCCCGCGGCGAGCGAAGCAATCTCGCCATAGAAGTTGCCGCCCAAAATACTCTGGACGGTCTTTCCCCCGATGCCCGTGCAGCCAAGGCAGAATGATTGCGATTTGAGAGCTCTGAATTCGTTGGTCAGCAGTTCAAGTAATGTCTCGAAAGGACTCCCCCGGAACCGGCGATAGACGGTTGAGACAATATTTCCATCTTCAAGCAGGACGAGCTTGACCGATACCGAACCGATGTCGATTCCCAAGGATCTCTTTATTTTCGTCATGCGCGTAAAGGAATAGCCGTCACAACTTGTTGGCAAGTTAATTATGATATTCCTTTCCTATGGGTTGAAATCCGTTTGCCTTTCCGCTGAAGGGCCATATATTCGGCCTTTGACAGGAAAGATTGTCACGATGCGACTACTGCTGCAACGAACTTCCGGTGTTGAAATCCGGATAGACAACAAACTCCATAGCGCCACCGGAGCGGGGCTCCTGATCCTCCACGGGACGAAGCGAGGGGACGTTGAGCAATCCTGTGGCGTTCTGGCCGACAAGGCGGTCAATCTCCGCATTTTCGAGGACGACCAGGGCAGGATGAACCTCTCAGCCCTGGATGTGGGCGCCCAGATAATGATTGTCTCCCAGTTCACTCTCTACGCCGACACGCACAAGGGACGCCGCCCATCCTACAGCGAGGCGATGGAACCGGTTGAAGCGCAACGGCTCTATGATCGGTTTACAGACCTTGTCCGGGCCTCCGGGCTGACGGTCGAAACCGGCGTTTTCGGCGCCATGATGGACGTACAGTTGACCAACTGCGGGCCGGTTACAATCATGATGGAACATGAAGTATAGTCATCTCGCCAGGCTTGCCCAATGTCACAGATTCGTGCTCGGATCAGGTTCACCACGCCGACAGCGTCTTCTGAAGGAAACAGGTATCCCGTTCGAGCAGATAATCCCGCAGCTTGAGGAGTCACGGCTTGCCGGTGAATCTCCGTACCCTTTTGCCCGCCGGTTGGCCGAATGCAAAGCCCTGTGGGTATCGGAGCAGGCAGGGCCAGACGCGGTCGTTGTCGGCTGCGATACGATCGTAGTACAAGGCGAAACAGTACTGGGAAAGCCGGCCGACCCGGACGAGGCGTTTGCAACACTCTCCTCTCTCGTCGGACTGCAGCACGTGGTCTGCACGGCTCTGGCATTCGTGAGAGACAGCCGCCTGCTGGAGCTGGAACACGAACTGACCAGCGTATTCTTCAATCGAGTAACACCGGAACGGATTCGTGAGTACATCGCTTCCGGAGAGCCCATGGACAAGGCCGGAGCGTATGGCATTCAGGGCATGGGGGCGTTTTTAGTTGACAGTTTAGAGGGTAATCTTGATAATGTTATCGGGTTGCCACGCATATTGTTAGACGATTTGGCAAGAAAGGTTCTCGACAACTTATAAACCCGAAGCGGTCCCGATAGGAATTACTTCTACCATAGCTCATGAGTGAATTACAGGAAAAATTAGGTAAGTTACTTCAGATGGAACGTCAGAGCCGGGATATAAGTCTGGAGGACCTGGCGGTTGAACTGAAGACCTCTGAGACATACCTCGGATATATCGAGGCCGGCGATGTCTCGTCGCTACCATCCGAGTTGTATTTCAACCTTTTCTCCAAGTCATACGCAGAAGCCCTTGGCATAGACTATGTTGCCACAGTGGAAGCTATCCGGGCCGACCTCGGCGTGCTAGAGGAGGAGGTACCAGAGGGGCCCCGCAGAAAACAGCAACCTGCCCCAACGCCTACCGACGACAAGGAGGCTGAAGAGCCTTCTGCGGCAGGACCGCTGAAGAAACTTGGTTACACTTTCGGTCTTGTGCTGTTGATCTTCGTTTGTTTTCTGATCATCAATGAGTTGTTTCTAACCCCCGGCAACGAGTCTAAGGCTGTCGACAGAAGTTCTCAGGTTGAGCAGACGACCCCGGCGGACGCGGGGCCGACGTCCGCCGATGACGACCTGGCCGATTACGATTGGAACGTCCCCCCCTATGAAGAGCCGTCGGAAATGACCTTGAGACTTCGAGCCAGGACAGAGTGCTGGAGCGCCGTTATCGCCGACGGTGACACGGTCATATTCCGCACCCTGGTCCCGGACAAAGATTACGTCGCTGTGGCCAAGTACCGGTTCAATGTATCGGTGGGAGTGCCATCGGCGGTGACTATAGACTTGAACGGACAGCGGGTCGACCTGGCCAGTCCGGAGAGTGGCAGGATTTACAAAGTGGAGATCGACCAGCTCAATCTGAAAGAGGTTCTTGCCGGTCGCTGGCCGGGTGGCGACAGACGCGGGAGTCTGCCGCCGGGTCAGCAAAGCTCGACCGAATCGGAGGCGTCCCCCAGCGCGGCTCCGTCGGAGGCAGGCGACTCAATCAGCGATGAGAGATCTGTGGAGCCCGACAGCACAGTTCCGGACAGCAGTGTCCCGGACAGCACGGGAACAGGGGTGGGTGAGGAATGAGTCTTAAATCCTTCGTCGGCCGCATATCTTTGCGCCGCCGGCTGAAGCAGATGAATCCGGCGGCATTGGAGTTCCCCGGCGCGCTTACAAGAACCAGGCAGGTGCTGGTCTGTCTGCCCGGTGGCCTCAGAGAGCTTACGGTTGTCAAGCAGTTTCTCCCGACCATTAAGGAGATATTCAAACCGGCCGTCATCACACTCTTGCCGATGCCGGGCGTGAGGGTCAACGATATCTATCCCCGCAAGGGGTTCAACATACTCTCCCCTACTCCCGACCAGGTTACCTGGGTGGGTCTACCAAAGAGAACCTACGTGAAGAGCCTGCAGGAATGTGAATTTGACATACTCCTGGATCTCAATTTCGAGCAGTCGATGTTCACGTCCGGGATTCTTCTCAGCTTCCCCGACGCCGTCAGGGTGGGGCGCGGCAGCTTTCTGGGTAAGCCGTACTACAACCTGGAGATCAGGACCAGATACCTGCGCGATGAGCGAAACATCTGTCGCTCTCTCCTGCAGACACTGGAGAAAATCAGGAGCGCGGCAGTCGCGCAACCCGAGGGAGGCAGCAACGGACAATGATCGGAGGCATCAACAGTGTACTTGAAGCAGCTTGATATCCTGGGTTTCAAATCGTTCGCCAATAAGACGCGGCTCTTGTTCTCACCCGGCATCACCGCAATCGTCGGCCCCAACGGGTGCGGGAAAACCAACATCCTGGATGCCCTGCGCTGGGTGCTTGGAGAGCAAAAGGTCACGCTGCTGCGGGGCAGCAGAATGGAAGAGGTCATATTCAACGGCACCAGGGACGTAAAACCCCTGGGCATGGCGGAAGTCGTTCTGACAGTCGTGAACAACCGAGGCGTGTTGCCCACCGAGTACAGCGAGGTCCAGGTGACGCGCCGCCTTTTCCGCAGCGGCGAATCGGAGTACCTGCTCAACAAGGTTCCCTGCCGCCTGAAGGACATCCACGAGTTGTTTTTCGATACCGGTGTCGGCACCCACTCATACTCGGTAATCCAACAGGATATGATCGACGCAGTCATCTCCGACAAGGCGGAAGAACGGCGGTTTCTGTTCGAGGAAGCGGCCGGGATAACCAAGTACAAACAGCGCAAGAGGGCCGCTCTCAGAAAATTAGAGGCCACCGAACAAGACCTGCTGCGGCTGCGCGATATCCATGCCGAGGTGCAAACGCAGGCTCGCTCCTTGAACCGCCAGCAAAAGAAAGCCCAGCGGTATCAGAAAATCTCCGATGATATCCGCAACTGGGAGTTGTACCTCAGCGCGGCTCGTCTTCGGGAAATCGAGACACAGAAAAAGCAACTGAGAGCAGAACTGGATTCCCGGTCCGACGAACGGATGACGAAGAAGGCCGAGTTGGACCGTATCTCGGCTCAACTGGAAACTGACCGTAGGGAACAAGTGGACCTGGAACAGGAACTAACGCGAGCCGGCAACGAGGTCTACGAGGTTTCAGAACGGGCACACTCACTGGAACGAGAGGTCTCCATCCTGGTCGAGAAGCGTTCCAACGCCAGGAGTCTGATTGAGCGCAACCTGAGTGATATCGAGGCGTTTGAAGCCCGGTCGCGCATCCTGGAGGAGGAATCCCGGCAGAGCGAGCAGCGACTCCTTGAACAGCAGGAAGAACACCGCGCTCTCAAGGCGACCCTGGCAGAAGCCGAAGTGGCCCAGACCGAGAGTGATCAGCAACTTCTGGCGGCTCGGTCCCTAAAGGAAAAAGAGAACCGGAAACTGATAGAACTTGAAGGGAGGCTCTCTTCCGGGAAGACAGAGGACGGCCACCTGCGAAGCCGGGAAGAGGAACATCATCGGCTCACTAAGGTGCTGACCGAGCAGATCGAGGCAGGCAGGGCGAACCTGGAGCAGGCCGAGGCTGAACTTGCGGAGTATCGCGCGAGTCTTGACAAGGTTGCCGAACAGAGAACCTCGCATGAGACGACGCAGGAACAACTGGATCGGCGCATCACGCAGTTGATCGAGCATGGCGAAGAGCTAACGGCAGACATCGCAAAGCACACGGCATCGCTGGAAGCCTGTGAAGCGCGCCGTAATCTGCTTCGGGATATGATTGTTAACTACGAGGGCTATACTTCCGGCGTCGTTTCCATCATGGATGTTCGTGAGCGCTGGCCGGGAATTACGGGCACAGTTGCTGAAAAGTTCGTTCCCGCCGAAGGTCTCGAACCAGCCATGGAGGCCGCTTTGGGTGAGATGGCCGGCTTTCTGATCTGCGATAGCCGCCAGACAGCCGAGCAGATTGTCCAGCACCTCAAGTCGGAGAATCTCGGCAAGGTGGGCATGTTGGTGCCCGACGCCGGTACTCTCAATCCGGTGGTGAAGCGGCCGGAACTGACCCAGCCTGAATTCGTCGGCTGGCTGGATAGCTTCGCGACCACCGATGCCGAACTCAGCCCGCTGATGCAGGCGGTGCTGGCTCGCACGGCCGTGTTCAAAGCCGGTACTGAGCCGACCGAAATCCTGGCCCGCCTGCCGGTAGGCTTTGCCGCGGTTTCTACCGACGGGATACGTTACAGCCAGAATGTCATATCCGGCGGTTCTGAGGACAAGTTGCCCTTGTTTCGCCGCGAAGAAAAACTGGCCGAGCAAGAACATCTGATAGCAGACATCACTGAGAAACTCGACCAGGCGGGCCGCACCAAGGATCACAAAACGGCCGAATTGGCAGCCGCCCGGGCCGAGTCTATCGGCCTGGCGGAAAAGTTAGAGACACTGACCGAGGAGTTCAATTCTATCAACCAGGCCGCCGGTGAGACGGAATACCGGTGCCGCACACTCACCTCCGAGATCAGCCGGCTGGAGAACGAGCACCAGGATCAGACAGCAAAGCTGGAGACGGTCCACAATCAACAGAGCAACCTGGCGCTGAGTTTCGATGAGCTCTCTTCCCGGAAGGAGAGCCTCGTAGATGCCATGTCCCAGGCAAATCGGAAGCTGCAAGAACTTGAGAACGCCGCCGCCCAGACCCTGGACCAGGTGTCGAAGTTGCAGGTGGCCGAAGTGGAGTCTCGAAGCGCCATAGAGCAGACCGAGAGCAAGCGCTCTCATATCCGCGAACTGAAGCAGGAGATCAAACAGACCACCGAAGCCAAGCAGGGTGAAATCGTACGGGCCCGGCAGGAAGTCGAATCGGCTGCCGCCAGAATCGGCGAGTTGGAAAACCAGTTGCAGTCGGTCTTCAAACAGCGCACGGAAGCAACCGAGCAACAAACCCACATGCGAGCGGCGCAGGCGGAAACAGCCAAGCGGGTTTCCCACCGCGAGGAACAGTTGAAGGAAGTCCGGTCGCAGAAAGACGCCATCAGCGATCGCGTACATGAACTCGAGATCCGAGCCAATACCATTGAGTCCGAGATTCAGTCTGTCGTGGCCCGAGTGCGTGAAGAGCATGACCTCGATATCCGAACAATCACGACGGAAAAGCCCGATGACACCCTCCCCGACGACGAGTGCCCGACTCACCTGATGCAACTGAAGGAGCGCCTGAGGAGTTTCGGGGCGGTCAATCTGCTGGCGCTCGAGGAGTACCGCAAAGCATGTGAACGCGAGCGATTCTTAGGTGAGCAACTGCAGGACCTTACCAGCGCCAAGGACGATCTGGAAACGACCATTTCCAAGATCAACCAGACGGCGCGACAGCTCTTCATAGACACGTTCGAGAAAGCCCGGGGCAATTTCAAGAAGCTATTTATAGAACTGTTCTCCGGCGGTGAGGCGGATATGTTCCTCGACGATCCCAGCGATCCCTTAGAATCGGACATACAGATTATCGCCAGGCCGCGCGGCAAGAAGCTTCTGTCCATCACCATGATGTCCGGCGGCGAACGAGCCCTGACGTCGATCGCCCTGCTGTTCAGCCTCTACCTGGTGAAACCATCGCCCTTCTGCATCCTCGACGAGATCGACGCCCCCCTTGACGACGCCAACTGTCGCCGTTTTCTGAATATCATCCAGACGTTCTGTCGTCAGACCCAGTTTATCATCATCACCCACAACAAGATCACGATGGAGGCGGCCCACAACCTCTACGGCGTGACGATGGAGCAGCCCGGCATTTCCAAGCAGGTAGCGGTGCGCCTCACCGACATGACCAGAGTTGCCGTCGAAGAGGAAACCAGCGGTTTCTCCACGGAAGTACACGCAACCGGGGCATCCCTGCCGGACAAGGTAGCGGAAAGGCTCAGCCACAATCCTGTCGTATCGGAAGACGGCGATGCTGACGCGTAGGCGATCGCCGTACCTCGGTGAATCCTTGCCCGTGTGATTGAGGCATTACGAGGCGATGTCAAGCACGTTCCAGAAGCTCAAGAACTCCCTGGTTAGAACCAAGGACAGCATTGCGGGTAAAATCTCCCGGGTTGTCATCAAGCGCAGGATTGACGACGCCCTGCTGAACGAGATCGAGCAAATCCTGATTGAGGCCGATGTCGGCGTAAAAGCCGCAACGCGGCTTATTGAGAGCGTCAGGGAGAAGGCGAAGGAACGCGGGGTCACCGAGGGCGAGGAAGTAGTCTCCCTTCTCAAAGAGGAAATCATTCGCATACTCTCTCAGAGTTCGACTGTGGCGGGAATCGACTCGGAGAGGACGCCGGTAGTGTGGCTGGTGGTCGGTGTAAATGGAGTTGGCAAGACCACAACCATCGGCAAGCTGGCCACCCTGTTTTCATTGGAAGGGCACAAAGCCGCCATCGCCGCCTGCGATACTTTCCGCGCGGCCGCCATCGAACAGGTGGCCATCTGGGCCGAACGCAGCAATGTGGACATAGTGAAGTCACAGTCCGGATCGGATCCCGCGGCGGTGGCGTTCGACGCCGCTAAAGCCGCAGCGGCTCGGTCGGTCGACATACTGATTATCGATACCGCGGGACGGCTTCATACCAAGGCCAACCTGATGGAAGAACTCAAAAAGATAAAGCGGGTCATAGAGAAGGCTCTCCCCGACGCGCCGGTACACAGCAAATTGATCATCGACGGCTCCACCGGTCAGAACGCTCTTTCGCAGGTCAGGGTTTTCACCGAGGCGGTCGGCTGTGACGGCATCATCGTCACCAAGCTGGACGGCACGGCCAAGGGAGGCGTTATCATAGCCGTAACTGAGGAGCTGGGCGTGCCGGTTGAGTTTATCGGACTGGGCGAAGGGATTGACGATTTGCAGCGATTTGAGCCAAAACAGTTCACCGAGGCGCTGTTCGCATGACACGGACATTTGCCGTAAGCACCGAAGCCCGCGAGCAGATGGTGGATGTGACCCGCCTGGTCCAGGATGCGGTTGACGAGAGCGGTCTGGACGCAGGCCTCGTCTTCTGTTTCGTCCCCCACACCACAGCAGCCATCACGATTAACGAAAACGCCGACCCGGACGTCACGCGGGACATTCTCCACAAACTCAACAAGGAGATCCCCCGGAAAGACGGTTATCACCACTCCGAGGGAAACTCGGACGCCCACGTCAAGTCATCGCTAATCGGCGCTTCGCAGCAGGTGTTGTTTGAAAACGGTCGGCTGCTGCTTGGCCGGTGGCAGGCTCTATATTTCTGCGAGTTCGACGGCCCGCGCCGACGGCAGTTAATTGTCAGAGTCCAGTCCCTTGCTTAAGATTCGAATCATCGCCGTCAGTAAGGACAAAGACCGCTGGGTCACCGACGGCTGCGCCCACTATGAGAAGCTACTTTTACGTTACGCATCGGTGCAGTGGGTCATCATCCCTGCCACCAGGGCGACGGCATCGCTCACTCCGGACAGGATAAGAGAACAGGAAGCTGAGCGCCTTCTGAAAGTATGCGGCAAGGGTTTCTGCATCGCCCTAACCGATAAAGGAACCCTGATGGACTCCCCCACGCTGGCGCGACAACTTGAGAAGTGGCAGACCCGGAGCCGCGGCATCCTCAGCTTCGTAATCGGCGGCGCTCACGGTCTGGACCAGGCGGTGCTGGAACGGTCGCAGTTTACCCTGTCGCTGTCACCACTGACATTCTCTCACCAGGTTGTTCGCGCCGTTCTGTTGGAACAGCTCTTCCGCGCATTTTCGATCCTCGGCGGCAGCAACTACCACAAATAGAAACGCCCGGCCGTGACCGACCGGGCGAGAACCTGGGCTTGTACCGTCAGGTTCATTTCAGAAGCACCATCTTCTTGGTCTCAGTATACCCGGCCGCTTCAAAGCGGTAGAAGTACACTCCGGAGGCCGCGCTGTTACCGGCAGCATCAAGACCGTTCCAGGTAATGGTATGGTCGCCCGCCGCAGCGGAGCCTTCGAACTCGCGCACCAGCTTGCCGGTTATGTTGTATATTCGCAGCGTCCACGCGCTCTGCCGGGGTAGTGAGAAACTGATCGACGTGATCGGGTTGAACGGGTTGGGATAGTTCTGTCGAAGTGTGAAACTGCCGGGCAGTTGGGCTCCCTTGTTTACGCATTCGTAGGGTCTACCCTGATAATCGACAATCTGCGATTCGGTTAATCTTAGATCACCCCGGCCACCGTAGGATACGCGGATCAGGTCATTCGTGCCGGCAGCAACATGGCTGGTCGACAGGCTGAAAACCAACACCCGCAACTGGCCGTCTTTCACAGTATAGATCAGGTTCATGCCGTCGGCATCAATACCCAGTTCGAGCTCGCCTACAGCGACATCGGCGCCCAGATCGAACACCAGCAGAGCCGCTCCAATATCACTCGTGGCCTCTGTCACCACGTCCAGACGGCCCTCACTGTACGCTGTCGAGATCACCAGAGGCTGGTCGTGGGGGGCAATCTTCGGAATCGGGTTGGCATCGCCGATAATCACGCGGATCAACAGGACCAGGTCGGCAACACTGAGGGTAACACCATCGGCGTTGACGTCAGTAGCTGCGACCTGACCCGCCACATTGACCTGGAACACGCTCAGACCGTGAATGAAGTAGCTGGAGAAGAGGACCGCGTCAGCAATCTCATAGGCCACACCATTGAGGTTAACATCGCCCCGATCATCCAGGGAGTCCTTAGGGCATACCCAGATGCCCCCGTTATAGAACTCGATGCATCTGATGGG
>JAGLXI010000050.1 GCA_023132995.1 Candidatus Zixiibacteriota bacterium
CGCCCGCACCGTAGGCCATCTCACCATGTGTCAGCGTCGGGCCGTCCTCGACCACCAGCACCTTCTTGCCCCTGATCAACTCCGGGCGGGCGACCTCAAGTGGTGAGGCAGCATTTATCACGATGGCGTCGGAGTTGTAGGCGGCCACGTTGCGGCGTACCTCAGCCACACCCTCCGGATCGGCCGAGTCAATCTTGTTTATCACGACCACGTCGGCCATCAGAAGGTTGTGCTGTCCGGGATAATAAGTCAACTCATGACCGGGCCGGTGCGGGTCAACCACAGTGATCAGCAGGTCCGGCTGGTAGAACGACATATCGTTGTTACCGCCATCCCAGAGAATAACGTCGGCTTCCTTCTCGGCCTCGCGGACAATCATCTCATAGTCAACTCCGGCGTAGACCGTAATCCCGCGCACGATATGCGGCTCGTATTCCTCGCGCTCCTCGATAGTACACTTGTGCTTGTCCAGATCACTGAGCTTCGCAAAGCGCTGGCAGGCCTGTTTGGCCAGATCGCCGTAGGGCATAGGATGCCGAATAGCAACCACTTTCTTGCCCAGCTCCTGCAACACCTCCGCCACCCGGCGGGTGGTCTGCGATTTGCCACACCCGGTGCGAACGGCGCATACGGACACCACCGGTTTCGTTGATTTGATCATGGTCGGGGCGGCGCCCTCCATTGCGAAACGAGCTCCGGCCGACATAACATAGGCACCCAACTCCATGACCCGCTGGTAGGGCACATCGGAATAAGAGAAGACCGCTTCCTCTACCGAGTGCTTCATGATGAGGTTGAGCAGTTCCGATTCGTCGAAAATGGGAATGCCCTTGGGGTAGAGCTTTCCGGCCAGTGATGCCGGGTATTTTCGCCCATGAATGTCGGGAATCTGAGTGGCGGTAAAGGCCACCACTTCCACATCCTTGTTGCCGCGATAGAGAGTGTTGAAATTATGAAAGTCGCGCCCGGCGGCGCCCATGATGATGATTTTCTTTCTTTTCTTTGCCATCGATATATCTCCAGGTTGTCGTGTTCCAGTCAGTTTTCTACGTATCACATATCCCGGTGGCGGCTTCCCGGTTGGTAAACCTCGCCACGAGCGGGATTGCTTCGCCTCTCAGTATTTAGCTGTAGCTCCTGACATTACTTCGCAAAGTGTTTTGCATACTCACCCGATCACAATACTACTGGTTGTCAATCTGCGCCCTCTGCAGGCTACCCGAGAAGTCCACATAGACCGATTTCCACTCACTGAAGACATCCAGAGCCGCCGTTGACGCCTCGCGGTGACCGTTGCCGGTCTCCTTGGTTCCGCCAAACGGCAGGTGGGTCTCGGCCCCGATCGTGGGAGCGTTCACGTAGAAGATGCCGGTGTATACATCGCGCATGGCGGTGTATGCCTTGTTGATATCGCGGGTATAGATTGATGCCGAAAGACCATAGGAGGTATCGTTGGCCATCTTTATCGCCTCGGCCAGGTCGTTGCACACGGCAATGCCCAGCACCGGCCCGAATATCTCCTCGCGCCAGATACGCATCGACTGCGTCACCTCACCGAAGATAGTCGGCTGAACGAAGAAGCCCTTGTCGTAGTCGCCGCCGGTCAGTCTCTCGCCGCCGGTGACGAGTTTGGCTCCGTCCTTTTTGCCTATCTCAATGTAGCTCAGCACAGTGTCAAGTTGCCCCTGGTTGATGCAGGGACCCATTTCGATCGACGCGTCGAGGCCGTTGCCGACCTTGAGAGAGCGAGCGCGTTCTATCATCATCGAAGTGAACTTGCCCACAATGTCCTTGTGGCAAACGATGCGGCTGGTGGCTGTGCAACGCTGGCCGGTAGTGCCAAAGGCACCCCACAGCGCGCCGTGCACTGCCAGGTCGAGATCGGCGTCGTCCATTACTATTTGCACGTTCTTGCCGCCCATTTCCAGGCTACAGTGTTTGAAATCGGTGGCACAAGCCTGGGATATCTTGCGCCCCACCTCGGTGGAACCGGTAAACGACACCACGCGAACAGCAGGGTTATTTATGAGCGGATCTCCCAGTGCAGAGCCGGAACCGGTCACCATGTTAACGACACCGGGAGGAATTCCCTCTTCGTGGCATACCTGAATAAGGTTGGCTACCGAAAGAGGGGTCTCGGTGGCGGGCTTGATGACAACTGTGTTCCCGCATATGAGAGCAGGCATCATTTTCCACGACGGTATCGCCATCGGGAAGTTCCATGGAGTAATAAACGAGCAGACGCCGAGCGGCTGACGGATAGTCATGTCGAACTTGTTGAGCATCTCCGAGGGCGTCGTCATCCCGAACAGGCGTCGCCCCTCACCTGCCATGTAGAAAGTCATGTCAATCGCTTCCTGGGTATCGCCGCGCGTTTCGTTGATGACCTTGCCCATCTCGCGGGTCATCTGCTGCGACAAACTCTCTTTATCGGCCAGCAGCCGCTGAGCAATTTTGTAGAGGATCTCACCCCTCTTGGGAGCAGGGTAAAGCCGCCATTTCTTGTAAGCCTCGGAGGCCGCATCGACAGCCATCTTGACGTCGGCGGCGTTGGATTTCTGAAAAACACCGACGACTTCATTCTTGTCGGCCGGGTTCCGGTTCTCATAGGTCTGACCGGATTTGGATTGTACCCACTCACCGTTAATAAAGTTCTTAAAGACCTTGGAATCGCTCATCGTTTACTCCCTTAACACCAGTTCTTTCATCATATTCGCGGGTTCGGAAGCGATCTCGATTGTGAATAAATTCACACCTTCCAAACGCAATCGGACAATATACGCCTTGTTATCTCTTTGTCAACCGCTTTCGCCATAAGGAGGCAAGCTTTTCCGGCTTGCGGCACAAGGGATTACGGCGCTGCTGACCAACCTGCTTCAGACACGTCGACGTCCGACTTACCGACCGTTTCGACGCGCCCCGACCAAGAACGGCCCTGGGTGCGGCCCGCAACCACAGTATTAGGTCAAAATCCTTTGTCATTTGGCCGGGTTCTGCGTTAATATAGTAGAGTCATTTGCCCTGGAGAACGAATGCACGCCCTCCTGTTTTCAGCATTGTTGTCCCTGCCGTTGTACCCGGTCAATCCCATCAAGCAGGACACGGTGAATTTTATGAATGCGCATTTCACGGCAGGATTCACCGGGCCGAACGGCATACTCTCCACCAGTGCCGAATTCACTACCCGGTATGAATTGATGGTGGTTTATCCACTGGTTGTGCGCGCCGCCGCCGAATACAAGATCGGTTCGGTCATTGACGGCCACTTTCCCGAAGGGCTGCTTCACGGGCCGACTGTCGCCGTGGAAGCGCTGTACTACCGGGGGACAAATCGGATGATGGGTTTCATCGGGTTTGGCCTGATATGGACGATGTACGATCTGAAGCTCTCGAGTTCGGCGGCCGACTCACTCCGAACCAATTTCAACGTGACTGAGGTCCGGCTCAAATCGGCTCCCGGCTATCGAATTATCATGGGGCTGCGATTTGGCCGGGTTTTCTCTCTGGAGATAAGCACCACCGACGTCCGCCCTGATTTCGTCTACCGACGCGCCTTAGGTGAAAACAGCTACGCCCTGCAGCATCAGGACGCACGCTTTCATGATTTTCGTGTTTCATTCGGCTACCTGATTCCGCTGTGGGTCCGCTGACAACTATCTACAACAACCCGCGACCCGGCGTCGAGCTCGAGTTCGCACGCTGCCGCTTATCAGGCCTGGCAGACTGTTGAAAAAGCGTTTTGTGGTGCTCGGAAGCCGCCGGATTCGTCATGCCCGCGCACGGGCGAACCTACCCCTCGAATCCAAGATGGATTCCGGGTCAAGCCCGGAATGACCCATAGAGTGACGACGTCACTGTTTTGCATTCTATTCCGAGTTTATCAACAAGTTGCCTGAATGCACTCGGGAGGTGATCAAACTGAAGGATGGCCCCGGTAACGACTGAGGAACTCCTCGCGAAAGACAGCGAATCGATTTTCCTCGATAGCTTTCCTGATGTTTCTCATCAGGTTCTGGTAGAAGTAACTCGAGTGGTATGACGCCAGCACCATCCCCGTTATCTCGGACTGGTTGTACAGATGCCGTATGTAAGCCCTGCTGTAACGCCGGCAGACCTTGCAGTCACAGTGCGGATCGAGAGGTCGATTATCGTCGGCGTAGTCGGCGTTACGGTAAGTAACCTGGCCGATCGAGGTGAACACATTGCCGGTGCGGGCATTGCGCGTCGGCAGGACGCAGTCGAACATGTCCACGCCGTGAGAGACAGCCATCAGGATATCTTCGGGGTAGCCGACCCCCATCAGGTAGCGCGGTCTGTCGGCGGGCAGGTATTCAATCGTATGCGCCAGCATATCCTCCATCTCCCCCTTGCTCTCACCCACAGAAAGTCCGCCAATGGCGTTACCCGGGAAGTCCAACGACACAATCTGCTCTGCCGACTGCGTGCGCAGGTCCTTGTATGTCGAGCCCTGCACAATCCCGAACAGGCAGGCGCCGGTTTTGTTTTCGTCCGAAAGGGTATCGTGAACCGTGAGACATTTCTGCGCCCACTCATAGGTGCGACGGACGCCTGTGGCTGCGAGTTCCCTGTCGGCAGGGTAGGGCACGCACTGGTCAAAAGCCATAATGATATCGGCGCCGATAGCGTGCTGGATTTCCGTCACTTTCTCAGGGGTGAACATGTGCGTGGAGCCATCATGGTGCGAACGGAACTGAACGCCGTCGTCAGTGACTTTCAGGTTATCCCGGAGGGAGAATATCTGGTAGCCGCCACTGTCGGTGAGGGTAGGATTGTTCCAGCCGTTGAAACGGGCCAATCCTCCCTGGGCACGTACGATCTCATGGCCCGGCCGCAGGTAGAGGTGGTAAGTGTTGCCAAGGATGATTTCCGCCCCGCACTGTTCGAGGTCCTCGGCCGTCAGTGCTTTGACAGCGCCGGAGGTTCCGACCGGCATGAAGGCGGGTGTCTCGAACGTACCGTGCGGTGTCGTCACCTCGCCGCGTCTGGCCCTGCCGTCGGTGGTGGTGGGGTTGTAGATCGGGTTAGTCATATACTCGTACCCACCTGTCGCTGCACTTCATCAGCCGATGCGGATGGGATCGACGGCGTTGCTCGTCATTACCGCGAACGCGGGAATCCAGTCTTGGGATTTCGTAGGTCAACCTCCTCGTCGTCCTGACTCTCGTACCCACCTGTCGCTGCGCTTTAGGTGGGATACCAGCGTTGCCGGTCTTTCGCGCTGCGCATTGCCACCGGTGCTCCTGAGCTTGTAGGTATCGCCCTTCATCAGCCGCTGCGGATGGGGCCGGCGGCGCTGCCGGTGATGAACTGCCGGACCACGGGATCATCGACCGTCCTGATCTCGTCCGGGCTACCGTCGAAACGGACCCTTCCCTCATAAAGCATGACAATGCGATCGGCGATCTTGTAAGCCGAGACCATATCGTGGGTCACAGCGATGGAGGTTACGTTCAGTTTCTGACTCAGGTCAACGATAAGATCGTTGATCATGTCGGCCGTGATGGGATCGAGTCCGGTAGTCGGCTCATCATAGAGCAGGACCTCGGGATCGCAGGCAAGAGCGCGGGCGAGTCCCACCCGTTTACGCATGCCGCCGGAGAGTTCTGCCGGTCTCTTTTCGTCCACCCGGCTTAGCCCTACCAGGTCGAGCTTCTCAGCAACGGTTTCCCCTATGCGGCGCGTGCCGTAACGTCGCGACTCCTTCAGTCCCAGGCCGACATTTTCGGCCACTGTCAGTGAGTCAAACAGCGCCGCCGACTGGAACACCATCCCCACCCGTTGACGCATCGCGATCAAGGCACTACCGGAAAGCTCCCGGATGTCCCGGCCGTCAAATACAACCTGTCCCTCGTCCGGCTCCAGCAAGCGAACCAGGTGTTTGAGCAACACAGACTTTCCGCACCCCGATTGCCCGATGACAACAATTGACTCGCCCTTCTCGATATCGATATCCACACCGGTCAGAACTTCGAGGCGCTCAAATCGCTTCTTCAGTCGGCGTATCCTGATAAACGGTTCGTTCATGCGATCATATCCTGAAAAGCAACACGGCGAAAACGAAGTTGAAGATCAGGATCAGCACCGTGGACAACACGACGGCGTTCGTGGTGGCCAACCCGACACCTTGAGCCCCACCGCGGGTGTTGAAGCCCTCGTAGCACCCCACTACACCGATGCACAGCCCGAAAACGGCAGCTTTGATCAGGCCGTTTATAAGATCGCCGAGTTGGAATGAATGTCGAAACCCGTTGAGGAATGTCTCGCTGGAGACATCCACACCGATGATAGAGACTACCAGACCGCCCATAATGGCGACGAAGTTCGCAAAAATCACCAGAAACGGGACCATAAAAACGCACGCCAGTACGCGTGGCATAACAAGATATCGAACGGGGTTGATTCCCATTGTCTCCAGGGCGTCGATTTGTTCAGTGACTTTCATCGTGCCCAGTTCGGCGGTGATCCCGGCCCCCACGCGACCGGCAAGAACAATGGCCGAAAGCACTGGCGCCAGTTCAATGACAACAGCCTTACCGACCGCCTGGCCCAGGTAGCGCAGCGGCGCACCGATGAATTTGAACTGGTAGGCCGCCTGCCACGCCGACACGGCGCCCACAAAGACGGCGATTATGACGATAACGGGAAGCGACCTCACGCCGAGCACGTACAACTGCTCGAATATCAGCCCGACTGAGCGATGGATATCCTTGAGCGATATCACGAACCGGCCGAACAGAACGAAGATGCCCCCCAATTTCGTGATGAAGTTGACTCCCCGGCGGCCTATGATCGCTAACCCGGACTCCATCGGCACCTCTAAAACGGCGTTTCTGAATCCGGCACCGGCTCGGCGCCGGGAGGGAGTTCAACTGGTCGGCGGGTGACACTCTCAAAACGCGCGAACTCCTTGAGAAAGGCCAGGTGCACAACACCGGTGGGGCCATTACGCTGCTTGGAAATGATAATATCCGCTTTGCCTGCGACCTCCTGGAACTTGGGGTCTTGTTTTTCCAGCGACGTGAGATACTGCTCCGGGCGGTAAACGAACATGACCACGTCCGCATCTTGCTCAATGGCGCCCGATTCACGCAAGTCGGATAACTGGGGCATCTTGTCTTTACCTCGCTGCTCGACTTGTCGAGAAAGTTGCGAGCAGGCGATCACCGGCACGTCCAATTCCTTGGCGAGACCCTTCATACTACGCGATATACTGGATATCTCCTGCTGGCGGTTTTCGAAACGGCCCGAACCGTACATCATCTGGATGTAGTCGACGATGACAAGGCCGATATCCTGCTGGGCTTTCA
>JAGLXI010000051.1 GCA_023132995.1 Candidatus Zixiibacteriota bacterium
ATCCGGTCACCTTGTTTCAGGCGGAAATCGGCTGCGTCTGTCGGAGGATGGGATTTCTGAGGCGGACCAGATCGCGCTTCGGCTGCTGAGGTAGGCGAGACCGGACTGCTCTGGTCTATACCAGAGACGCTCGACTTCGCCCTGCCTCCCTTCGCTTGAGCTTCTCCCCGTAGTCCGTTAAGGCCCTCCGGCGCCTGACCGATAATCAGAGAACAAGGGAAATCTCGATAGCAGTGGCATTATGCCCGAGGAGCTGCGCGATTGGCCAAGATTGACAAGATCAGGAAAGCCATCAAGGAGGAGTTCGAAAGGCAGATACCGCGCGTGGACGTGGAGAATGCCAAGCAGGAACTGCTCGACTGGCTGTCCCAACTGAAGCTCCCGGCCTACCCCGCCGCCAATTCGTGGGAAGATTGTCTCCTGGTATTCGACGATAAGCCCGGCGAGGAAATACCTGAAGAGGGTTTGAAGATCCGGCTCGCGCTTCGCCTGTTCACCCGGGAAAACAGTTACTTGATAGCAATTATGGAGTGTCTCGACCAGAAGGCCAGGGGGGTGTCTCTGCTGAGCACGCATGTCAACTGGAAGAATGACGAGCGACTTGTCCAAAAAGCCATCGAAGAGAAATATGTCGGCCAGTTCACGGACATGCCCCGGGCCAAGCATATCATCTGGGCCCAGACATTTCGCGAGCGAGAGCTGCACGAAGCTCTGAACGCCACGGCTATCGCCATCCTGGGTCATGAACTGGTCGGTGAGCGCCCATCCACGGGGGACGACTGCGACCTGCTTACCCATCCCATCTCGGCGGCGGCAGCGTTTCCGCGCCGGGATGACGACTAATCCGACCACTCGCCAGAATTTCAACTGAAGATCAATCTTGAGTCGAGCATAGTCCGGCCTCTGCTCGCTCAACTCCATGCTTCCGTCAAAGCCCTCGGCTATTGACCAGCCGCGTCGGTATACTATATTATAGATAGAATCGAACCTGAGTTCTTGTAAACACGTTCGCGACAACCGGGAAGGTCGAAATTGAACAAGATCATTCTTGCAACGCTGACTCTGACTGCTCTTGCCGCTTCAGCGGCGCAGGCACAAAAACCGGAAAGCCTTGAGCAGGCCAGGCAGTTGTCCGCCCAACAGGATAAGCCGCTTCTGCTGGAGTTCTATCACGACGACTGAGAGTACTGTGAACTAGCCGCTCGTGAAGCGGATTCACAGCAATCAATTATCGACGTGCTGAAGGCCGTTGTGCACTACAATCTCAACGTCGAGAGCGAAGAAGGGGAAGCCCTCGTCGAGAAGTACGACATCGGCAGCACCTACCCCGTGTTTGTCCTGACCACCACCGACGGTGATGTCATCAAGCGCTGGACAGGGTGGGGTGGGGCGGACAGATTCGTAAGCACGCTTGAGGGGTCTCTGGCAGACCTGTCCGGCATCGGCGAACGGCTGGCCAGATTTCAGACGCAACCGACATTCGACGATGCCATGGCCCTGGCCAATTACTATGCCGAGGCCGGCGAGTACCTCAAGGCTGCCGATTTCTTCAGGGAGGCCCAGAAGCTGAGCCCGCGCGCCGGGGCCGATTACTCTTACCAGATATTCAAGAACACCGCCAACGCCGTCTGGAACGAGCTGGTTCCCTTCGAGCAGGTATTGCCTGCCGCCGATGCGGTTCTTGCCTCGAAGCTCGCGAACAGGAACAACGTTGCCAAGGTGGGTCAACTGATGGCTCGATTGGCTCGAAAGCAGGGCCGAACCGATCAGATCGCCGTCTACCTTGAAGCAGGACTGAAAGCCACCACCGGCAGCAGCAACAGCAAGCTTGTGGACCTGCACGATCTTCTCAAAGCCGACTACGCGCTGCACGTCAAGGGCGATACCGCCGGGGCACTGCAGATGAGAAAAACAAGCATGGGGGCCAACTGGAAGCTTGACCGTGAGAAATGCTACAACTTCTCCAAGTGGTGCCTCGAAAGAAAGATCAATCTCGAAGAAGCGGAACTGTGCGCCCGCGTGACGATTGATCTTGTCTATCCCGGCAGATACCGAGCCATGATCTACAACACGATAGCTGGCATTTGCGAAGCGCGCGGTAATATCGAAGAGGCGGCACGCATGATGCAGGCGGCTGTCGAACAGGAGCCGGACAGTGAGTTCTACTCGCGGGAGTTGGATCGCCTGCGGGGTTTGCTGGAGTAGGGGGGACGGTGGGGGGGCTTTTGTCATTGACATTCCCCGTCAATCAATGCAACCTGAGGCATCATGAACTACGGTATCTACTGTGATGAGAGTTGCCATCTGGAGCACGACGATAGCGACAAGATGGTGTTGGGTTGCATTTGGCTGCCTCGATCAGAGGTGAGACGTGTCTCGAACGAAATCAAACAATTAAAAAAGAAGCATGGATTTCAGTGGGAACTCAAATGGAAGAAAGTGAGTCCTGGAAAGATTGAGCTATATCGTGACCTAGTTGACTACTTCTTTGCTAACAAGACGCTCTGTTTCCGGTGTGTCGTGGTTAGTGACAAGACCAAGTTGAATCACGATGATTTTAACGCAGGTTCTCATGACACTTTTTACTACAAGATGTTCTATCAAGCCTTGCAGACGATCTTGGCCAGTGAGCACTCTTATCACATCTACCTTGACCTCAAGGACACTCGAAGTATCACGAAGGTGAAGACTCTGCATGATGTCTTGTGCAATAGACTAAGGGATCCTGATCGACATGTTGTGTCCAGGGTGCAGCAGATCAGATCTCACGAATCGGCGCCGATGCAGCTATGTGACCTGCTAATTGGCGCGGTTGCCTACATGAACCGGGGTTTGAGTACTAGTGCCGCCAAGACGAGCCTCGTTGAGCAAATAGAGGGGGCAATCAAGCGCCAATTGGATGTGACGTCATCCGTATATGAGCAGAAGTTCAACGTGTTTGTTTTTGACCCCGGAAGATACGTTGATGACTGAGGGCGAGCTTCAACTTCCACGACTTCTGGATCTTCCAACCGACCATGAGCAGCGAGTAGACCTGCTATATGGAGTCTACTTGAGAGACTTGGTGAAAACCTGTCCAACCGTGGGTGGTGTCTCAGTCGTTATCAATCGAAAGACTATCTACGCTGGCAAGCAGGAGATGTTTTGGCACCTGATACAGCATGGGCAGCGGCGCGGTGATGACGGCGATTACGATCATCAACGAGCCATTCGCCTGCCATGGATACGAACGATTATTGACGACCAAGGAAAGTCCTCAGAGGTCAGGGCGTTTAGACACGAGTCAAAGCCCAATGTGATCCGATACTATCTTTGGCACTTTGTCGAGCACTACAGGATTGTTCTGGAAAAAGTCGGTGCCACGGAAGAAACCACCGAGTTTGTTCTGATAACTGCTCATTATCTAGATTTCAAACATGCTCGAGATGGTATGGAGAGGAAGTATCAGCAGCGATGCTAAAAAACAACCGCTTACCTTTCGATAAACGGCGTTTATCTCCTTCTACGACTTGGTAGATGAGCTACTACTAATCTCGTCATTAATACGTTTTTGTCAACCATTTTGTGCCCATTTATGAGCAAAAGTGAACAAAAATACTATGATTGAAGCGGCATCATGACAACGCACACTCCCCTCTAATACGTTGTGAGGCCTTCGCTTGCGAGCAAGAGATCCTTCTGTTGATGCCATTTCCCCTCCATTATCCCTTAACACAATGTGATACTGGCCGCCAGAAAAACTACCTATCTTCCAAGTACAGACTACATCAATGAGGCTCAAGAACGGTCACGCGACCCATCCTCCTACGGTGAGTTCGGGCATCTCGGCAGCTTGCCAAACTACTTGCGCATCGGCGTCATTTGAGTATATTCCGAGGCCTGGAATGGAGAGGATGAGGTTGCGAACAGGATGCTGATTACCATCTGTAAATCCAAGATTCACCGCGCCACAATCACCGACGCCAGTCTGGATTATGTCGGATCGATCACGATCGATTCTCAGCTGATCGACCTGGCCGGTCTGGTGCCGTTTGAGAAGGTGCAGATCGCCAACGTCACCAACGGCGAGCGGTTTGAGACCTACGTAATAGAGGGCGATCCGGGTAGCGGCGTAATCGGCCTCAATGGGGCGGCAGCCCGCAAAGGAAGTATCGGCGATATCATAATCATCATCGCCTACGGTCAGATGGATGAAGCGCAGGCAAAGGATTTCAGACCGGCTATCGTCCACGTTGACGGCAACAACAGACCGGTAAACCGATAGCCGGTGCGCTTGTCGCACGGTTTCTCCAAGGGGTTATCACGGACAGAACGGAGCGGATGGGAACAGTGACGAAAAATCGAGCAGCAGTGGTTCTTGGCGCAGGCAAGGGGGAGCGCATGGAATCGGATATTCCCAAGGTGCTGCACCGGATTGGAGGCCGGACGATGATATCGATCTTGCTTGATACCCTCCTGTCGCTTGGGTTTGAACGACTTGTGGTCGTGATCGGTTTCAAGGGGGAGGCGGTTCAGCGCGAGTTGGCCGATCTGCCGGTTTCGTTTGCCTGGCAGCGGGAGCAACTCGGCACCGGCCACGCGGTGACTATGACTAAGGAATTGCTGGCTGATTTCGATGGCACCACGCTTGTCGCCCTGGGCGATGTGCCGTTCTTGTCCGCTCGATCCATCCGCCGGCTGTTCGATACTCATGAGCGAACCGGCGCCGCCGCCACCTGTCTTTCAGCTCTTCTTGACGACCCGGTAGGGTATGGGCGAATCGTCAGGGAGGGTGAGGGCGACATGCTCAGGGAGATTGTGGAGCATAAGGATGCGTCGGAAGATATCCGCGCCATCAGGGAAATAAATACAGGCACCTTCTGCTTTGACAACAAGCGGTTGTTTGAAGCTCTCGCCATGATCGGGAATGAGAACGTCCAGGGGGAATACTACCTGACGGACACAGTTAAGGTAATGCATGACAAGGACTTGCCCGTGGCGGTCGTAGCAGCGGAGGATGCTGACGAAGTCCGCGGTGTGAATTCCGAGGAGCAACTCAGGCTCCTGGAGACCAAGTTTGCTCACCGACTGTGACCGGCGGCGCTGTTTTTTCCGGGTTCGTGATCTCCCGTGGTGTGGTATAACGATGAAAGAGTATTGTCACAACTGCCGACAGGTGTATGGGAGCAAGTTTTTGGTTGACGGGGTGTTGGGTCGAAGGTAGATTGGAGTCAGATAAATGGTTACGATGAATCACAGATACACGAAAAAGCTCGTTGTGGTCATGTTGTTGCTGGGCCTTTCCACTTCGGTCTGCGCCCAACTTTCTGACCGGGCTGATCTGGACGCCGCCTCGCAGAACAGGGTTCTTGGTGTCAGGCCGGCGGCTAACCCGTTTTCACTCCTGGATTTCTCGCAAATCAGGTGGTCCCACAGCTACTCGGTGTCGTTTTTCTCGGGAGGGAATAACTCCGGGTCATTGGGGCTTTTAACTTCGAATATGACCTATGAACTGTCCTCGAAGCTGTCGCTGTGCTTCCAGCTCGGGATCGCACACAGCGGCGGGCCGTGGAGTATGGGCCGTGAAGCCACGCTGCTCCCTGGGTTCAGGCTTGACTACCACCCCTCGGAGAAATTCCGCCTCGTTTTCATGGTGGAGCGGCTGGGTGGTTTATACGACTCCTTTGCCCACAGAAGCAGCTTCTGGCACAACCCCTCTGGTCCTTAAGAACCGGGAGATATAGCTTGTAGTTTTTGAAACCCTTCCCTCGCCAAGCCAATATTCCATGTCCAGACCAAGAAGCTCCAGAAGTGACAAGAACGCTGTCTTTATGCGTGCAGGCTCAAAGCATTCCCGCGCGGGTCGCCTTATTGAGGTCGGCATTGTGGCAGCATTCCTTCTGGTTATGCTGTACATTGCGTCCGTATTCGTCAGGGTAAGTTCCGGCTATTCGGAGACGGTCGAGAGTCCCGACTATGTTGTCAGACTCCAGGTTCTTAATGGGTGTGGGGTTGTCGGGCTGGCGGCGCGAGTGGCCGACAGAATGGCTGACTATCGTGATGGTGATATGGAGATCAAGGTCGTGGACACAGATAATTTTGAGATTCGGAAGGTGGTCAGGACATTCCTGATCTCTCGCCGGGAAGACCTGCGTCCTGCTGAGATACTGGCCGCGAAACTGGGATTAGACCCGGGGGAGGTTGTATTCAGGCCGCTGGTCAACAATCATCGCCAGGTCTCAGCCACGCTGGTTCTGGGGGAGGATTTTGAAACCATCAGACTGCCGGGCAAGTCCGGCTGGGAGTAGCGGCACGCAGTCTTGAAAAAGTTGTCTCCATTGGCTCTGGCGCGTCTGGCGGGTCGCCTGGCTCTGTCCAGGAAGGGATTTGATGTTAAGATCCTCAAGATTAAAGCTCTGTCATCGGTGTGTGACTATTTTGTAATTGTCTCCGGTGAGGCGGATATTCATGTCAAGGCCATCTCCAGCGCAGTCGACGACGGGCTCTCGAAAGCAGGTTACAGGCCCTATCAGCGCGAGGGCTACTCCGACGGGAACTGGGTCCTCCTGGATTACATCGATGTTGTTATCCATGTTTTCCGGGAACCCACGCGGCAGTACTATGCCCTCGAGAAGCTCTGGGGTGATGCCCCCATCGAGGAACTCTCCGAGGGTGTCAGCTCACAACAGGAAACTCAGTAAGTAACGGATTCAATAACTGCGGGAAGATCTATGGAATTACCAGAACTTAAAGCAATGACAATCGCCGACCTCCTGAAGATTGCCGAGGACAAGGACATACCGGGTGTGTCCGGGCTCCGCAAGTCGGAGTTGATCTACAAGATAATGGAAAGCGCCACCGCCGCCGACGGGATGATCCTGGCCGAGGGAGTGTTGGAGATACTTGATGAGGGGTACGGATTTCTTCGAGCACCGGCCCACAATTATCTGCCCGGGCAGGACGACATCTATGTTTCCCCTTCGCAGATAAAGCGTTTTGATCTGCGAACCGGCGATATCGTATCGGGTCAGGTCCGTCCGCCTAAGGAAAACGAGCGCTATTTCGCGCTGTTGAAAATCGAGGCGGTCAACTACGATATCCCTGACAAGGCAAAACACAAGGTCCTCTTCGATAACCTGACCCCGCTCTATCCCGAGGAGTCGTTCCTGTTGGAGGTCCGGCCCGAGGAGCTGACCACTCGGATTATCGATCTGATGTGCCCCATTGGAAAGGGTCAGCGAGCGCTAATTACCTCGCCGCCGAAAGCGGGCAAGACCATCATCCTGCAGCGCATCGCCCAGTCGATCATCACCAACCATCCGGATGTCAAAGTGATGGTGCTCCTGATCGACGAGCGACCCGAGGAAGTGACCGACATGCGGCGCTCGGTCAAGGCCGAAGTTGTCTCCTCAACCTTCGATGAACCGGCCGAACGGCATGTCCAGGTGGCCAACATGGTGCTGGAAAAGGCCAAGCGGCTGACCGAGGGCGGTTTCGACGTGGTCATCCTGCTCGACTCCCTCACTCGTCTGGCGCGTGCGCACAACTCGGTCGTGCCGCACTCAGGCAAGATTCTCTCGGGTGGTGTGGATTCCAATGCGCTGCACAAGCCGAAGCGGTTTTTCGGCGCGGCCCGCAATATCGAACAGGGTGGGTCCCTGTCGGTGATTGCAACGGCCCTGATCGAGACCGGCTCTCGCATGGATGAGGTTATCTTCGAGGAGTTCAAGGGAACCGGCAACATGGAACTGGTTTTGGATCGGCGTATCTCCGACAGAAGGATATTCCCGGCTATGGACATCAACCGCTCCTCCACCAGAAAAGAAGAGTTGCTGATACCCGATGAGGTTCTGACAAAGATCTGGGTCTTGCGGAAATTCCTCGCCGAGATGAACCCTATTGAGGCGATGGAGTTCCTTATTGATCGGCTCAAGAAGACCAAGAGCAACGAGAAGTTCCTGGCCTCGATGAAAGACTAAACCGCTCGGCAGGGTCGTTCCTGGCCCTGCCAGTGCCGCATGGCTGTCTCGCGTCAACGTCATCGCTGAAGGTGCACGGTCGGGTGTGGATTTCGTTTGGGATCATCGCCGGCCGGCAATTGCATGACGGCTCCTTCCCCGTTTTTTTGTTGTTAGCGGCCGACCTGCCTTCCTATCATATAAGTTCCGGGTGCGTCAGTGCCGGTTGGAGGCGAAAGAGGAGTATGGCTGTCAAGTCCATCATTGAACTGAACAACGTTCACCTGAAGTCTGACCGCGGGGATAAGGTGTTCGAAGACTTGAGCCTGCACATTAAACCCGGTCGGTCAGCCGTTATTACAGGTCCGGCGGGCTCAGGGAAGACTATCCTCGTGGAGCTTCTGGTGGGACTGCGGTTCGCCGAATCCGGGTCGGTGGAACTGTTCGACGAGTGCCTCCTGCGAGGCGGGAAGTCACTAATCAGGCGAACAAGGAGAAAAATCGGCGGCGTGGGCGGGGTCTATGGCCTGGTGCCTTCTTTCACCGTTGCCGAAAACGTACTGTTTCCACTGGTTCTGGCCGGCGAGCGGCGCCGGATTCGGCGGGAGCGCCTGCTCAAGATGCTGACCGAGTTCTCCTTGCTGAAGCAGGCACGCGAGTACCCCCCTGCCCTTACGAGGGTCGAATATACCCTCACCCAGTTCGCAAGAGCTTCGATCGCCAACCAGCCGCTTCTGATAATCGACGAACCGTTAGCCGGGCTGGACGCCACTACCTATGGGCGCATAAGTGAGTACCTGGTGAAGGTGTCGCAGTCGGGTCGGTCCATGCTGATTCTTGCTTCGGACGCTCCCACCCGGGAGTTGCCCGACACTGACTACTACCGCATCGACAAGGGAGCTCTCTTGTGTGTCGGGTGAGTCACATTCTAAAGGAGTTGGGCCACAACCTGTATCGAAACCCAGCCACGGCGCTGGGATCGCTGATGTCGCTGACCCTGCTATTTTTGCTGTTTGATCTTTTCTGGGTGGCGGCCGGGACCTCCGAGCGATTCTACACCCGCCTGCTGGCTGATATGCAGATGGAGGTCTTTGTCGCCGAGGAAACGCCCGAGTCGTCCTTAGACGCCCTGAATCGATCGCTCGAGGCTATCGAGGGTGTGCGGGCGGTTGCATTCATCTCCAGGGAGATGGCGCGGGAGCGACTCACATCGATGCTCGGCGCCGATCTCCTGGTCGGCTACGACACGGCCAACCCGTTGCCGTCTTCGTACGTGCTCTCGTTCGATCCCGGCTACCTCAATTGTGCCGACATGACCAGGGTGGAAAACGAGATGGCATACATCGCCGGCGTTGACCAGGTCTACTATAGCAAGCGGTGGCTCGCCAAGGCCGAACAGACGCGCACTATCATTCTCAACGTCGGCATGGCGTTGGGCGTCCTGATCCTTTTGACGGCGCTGACAAGTTCGGCCAACAACATCCGCCTGATGATTCAAACCCGGGCGGTAGGTCTTCGGCGGATGCGTATTCTCGGCGCCGGCCGTTTGTTTCTGGCGACGCCGTTTCTGCTGGAAGGACTCCTGGTCGGTGGTCTCTCAGCCGGGATAGGATGGGCGGTCATTTTCTATGCCCGGCAGGAAGTAACGTTTACGCAGTTCGAACTGGTGGCCCCGTCGCTGCAGGAGGTGGGTATTTTCTGCGCCGCGACCGCCTTGCTGGGTCTGACCAG
This sequence comes from Candidatus Zixiibacteriota bacterium, assembly GCA_023132995.1. Classification (GTDB taxonomy): domain Bacteria; phylum Zixibacteria; class MSB-5A5; order GN15; family FEB-12; genus JAJRTA01. The sequence goes on from JAGLXI010000051.1 coordinate 9,669, forward strand.
CGGGTACCTGGGAATCAGGAAGATGCTCAGGTAGCGACCATGCGTATCTCATCGGCAACCATATCCGCGTTTGCCTGGCTTCTTCTGTCGGCTGTGGTGACGAACGCCGAACAACAGCGGGGTAACATCCTGGGTCAGAAGAAGGAACTTGAACAAATCAGAAGTGAAGTCGAGCAGGGCAAGAATATCCTTGACTCCCTCAAATCCGAAGAGCTCGGGGCGCAGAAGCGGATTTCGGAATACGACCAGAAAATAGCATCCAACCGCAAAGTGATCACTCGCCTGAGCGGGCAATTAGGCAGGATCCGGGTGAATATAGATGAGGCCGATCAGCAACTGGTGGAAAACCAGCGGCTGTTTCAGGAAACGCGGCAGCGGTTTCTTGACAACGTTCGCCGGTTTTACTTTGCCGCCCGTCAGCCGGCGGTGGCCGTTTCCGACCGCCCCAACCACGAGCTGGGGCTTCACCGCCAGATCGTCTATCTGACGGCTCTGGCCGACTACGAGTCGGGTACGGTCGATGCCGCCTCCGGCTACCTGTCGGCGTCGTTAGATCACCTGGACGAGTTGACGGGGGAGAGGAAGAAGGTGGCCTCCATGAAATCCAAACGGGAGACGGCCACGTCGCTGGACGGGAGCAGGAAAAAGCAGCAGCAAAGACAACTGCAGATGGTGCAGCGCAAGAAAACCGAGGAGGCGGACCGCATACTGATGCTGCAGCAGGCAGCCCGGGAAATGGAAGCGATCATTGCACGCCTGGAGCAGGAACGGCAAAAACGCCAGGCGGCCGAAAAGGTAACACCCGGTCAGCCGTCGGTGTTTGCCACTCTTGAAGGACAGTTGCTGCCGCCCTACCGGGGCCGGATCGTCACCCCTTTCGGGGCCTCGGTCGACCCTGTCACCAACCTGAGATCATTTTCGCCCGGGGTCGTGATAAATGGCAAGTCCGGTCGACAGGTGGCGGCGGTGGCTTCCGGGATAGTGGCATACATCGGTGAATTGCGCGGCTACGGCAATTTTGTTATCATTGATCACGATGGCGAATACTACAGCACCTATGCCGGGTTGGGCCGGGTCTCGGCGGCTCAAAACCAGTACGTGCAGGCAGGGGAGAAGCTGGCCGTGGCGGGCTCGGATGGCATGGTCAAGTTCGAATTGAGGCGCGGACGAACGCCCCTTGATCCGGTGAAGTGGATTAGAATTGACTCCTACTGATATCTCGACGATCCAGCCGAAAGCATGGGCCATTCTGTCCCGCTCGTTCGGCGCCGATCGCGTGGCCGGCACCTACCTTTTTCATGGTGCCGAGGGTCGGGGTCAGTGGTCGCTGGCGGTAGCCCTAGCGGCTCTGCTGAACTGCTCGGGGCCGATCCGGTCCCGGGAGGACGAACGCCTCGCTTTTCCCTGCGGGCAGTGTCGCAATTGCCGCAATGTCTTTTCCCTCAATTTCGAAGGGCTCCTGTTCGCCGTGCCGTTGCCGCCGCACAAGAAGACTGACGAAGCCATCGATCTGACCAATGAGTATATTGAAGCCAAGAGACGAGAGCCGTTCAGAATCGTCTCGTCTCCGGTCGGGGCCAACATCCCGATCGCCACGGCTCGCGAAATCAAGCGCCGCTTGGGCCGCAAAGCTCCCGAAGGGATCACTCGCGTTGTCCTGTTTTACCGGATGGAAAAGATGCTTGTGGCTTCGGCTGACGCGCTCCTGAAGCTGATAGAGGAACCGCCTGAAGATACTGTGGTGATCCTGACCGCCGAGCGGTCCGACAGTCTCCTCCCCACCATCCAGTCGCGATCTCAGAAAATCAGAATGGAGCGGATACCGGGCCGGACAATAGAGCGTTACCTCACCGAGAGGTACGACTTGCGCGAGAGCCGGGCGCAACTGCTGGCGAGGGTGTCGGATGGTTCCCTTGGGAAAGCCCTTGAGATGACGGATGGTGACGAGGATGAGGATTCTTCCCGTCGCGCAGTCGGTCTGCTCCTTTTCAGGTCGCTCCTGCTGGATGACGGGCCGCAGGTGATCGCCCACCTGACGGAGCTGGTAAACGCGAAGGATCGCAGCGGAGCCGAAAACCTGCTGCGGTTGTGGCAGTCCCTGATACGGGACTGCGCCCGATACGCCGTGGTCGGTGACGACAGCGAACTCACCAATCTCGATTTCGC
>JAGLXI010000052.1 GCA_023132995.1 Candidatus Zixiibacteriota bacterium
TTTTCGACATGAGTGACTACATTCTCTTTTACGGTGAATCCGTCAACCGCTGGTGGCACCTCTCGGGGCAGCCTACACGCTACGTCAACAATCACTATACCGATCGTAACATTTACTGGTTAGCGGTCTCTGCTGAGCTTGGGCCGGGTCTCCGGATGGCCGAACTCGACGGCTCGGTTGGTGGCGATGAAGATACGGTTATCACGGATTTCACGAGGTGGGTTCATTCCGAGCGCGACACGTTGTTCAGCATTGAAAACGACTCCAGGCAATACGACTACTACACCTGGTACTGGTTCGACGATGCTCATCGGCGGTTTTTTGTTCCCACGCCACACGCCCTCGAGGATAAACCGGCTGAGATACTCGTAGTGGCCAAGACTCCGCAGGGGATCATATCGGTCGACGCGACGGTCAACGGGGCCACCGCCCAGCTCAGTCACTCCCAGGATTCGCTCTACGTCTTTACTACTACGGCGTTGCAGGATGGTCTGACAGAGATCGGCGTTGATTTCACCATGACCGGTGATATCCCAGCGTTTCTCGACTACGTGGATGTGGCCTACAACAGCAGGCTGGTCCCGGTTGCCGACAAGCTCGATATTACATTGGGAAGTATTGACGGGTCGGCTCTGATTGAAGTTATCGACGAGTTCTCTTCCGTGCCGCTTGTTCTGGACCTGGACGATCCGCTGCGCCCGGAGATAATCGGCGGCTGGGAGCGCTCGGGCGGGCTGGTCACATTCAGCACTCAGCTTGACGCGGAAGGTTCCAACCGTGTCTGCGTTACTTCCGTCGAGAGGGCCGCCGCCCCGCTTTCGGTCGAGCGAGTTACCGTTACAGATCTTCGCGAAAGCTCGTCGCCGACCGACTCGGTGGACTTCATAATAGTCACCGCCGATCCGTTTGTCGACGCCCTGCAGGAGTATATCGCTTACCAGACCGGCGCCGGTCATGCGATCAGGCTGGTGACCGTCCAGGACATATATGACAATTTCTCGTGGGGGCTTTTCGACCCCACGGCGATCCGCGATTTCCTCAAGTTTGCCTATAACAACTACCCGCCGCCGGCTCCTGCCACCGTGCTTTTTGTCGGCGACGGCCACTATGATTTCTTGGACCATCTGAGGGACGGCGCTCCCAATTATGTGCCGCCGTTCGTGCATCCCTACGACGGATCGTATTCCTACAGTGACGACAACTATGTGTTCTTCGGCGCCTACGGAATGCTGGACAGTGACTCCAGCTATGTCCATGTTCCGGACCGTGGCATAGACATGATAAACGCTCGCTGGCCGGTGCGGTATGCCGCTGAGATTGATGCTATTGTCGCCAAGACCAAACGGTATGGTTCCGCGACCGATTTCGGACTGTGGCGGACGCGCGTGGCGCTCGTTGCCGACGATGAGTTTGTGCCGGGTGGAAGCGAAGAGGTGATTCACACCCGGCAGACGGAGGAACTACAGTCCGAGCACCTGCCGGCCTTGTACGGCCGGGATAAGATCTACGCTCTGGAGCACCCGTTCGTGAACCGGTGGAAACCATCGGTAAACGACGCCATAGTCGACGGGCTGAACGAAGGGCGGCTGTTGATGAACTACGTCGGTCACGGCAATCCCTACACGTTGGCTCACGAACGCATCTTCACATCGGCCGACGACCTCCCGAGGCTGAACAACTTTGATCACCTGCCACTGGTGTTTGCCGCCTCATGCGCCATCGGTTTCTACGACGAACCCAAAGGCACGGCCATGGCCGAGGAGTTTCTGACTCATCCGGCGGGGGGAGCCATCGGCGTGGTTTCCGCCACCAGGCTCGTCTGGTCGGGACTCAACAAAGCATACAATCAGACGGTTTTTGACGTACTCTTTGGAAACAACGATCTTTCCATCTGCGAAGCGGTTTATACGGCCAAGCTGATCCACCAGTACAATTCCGGCGGTTACTTAGCCCAGATCAGGAACGACCGCGCCTTTATCTACATGGGTGATCCCTATGTGAGACTCGCCCGCCCCCGTCTGGGAGTCGTATTCTCATCCGCGCCGGACAGCCTGGTAGCTCTTGAGCCGGTCACCGTCGACGGCGAAATTGTTGACAGCCTGCTGAACCCGTACCGGGCGGACGGCATTATCCATATCGAGGTGCGTGACTCGGAGAAGGAGAGATCGCACCCTTACGGCAACACCGACGGGCTTGAGAAAACAATTGATTACACGGTTGCCGGGGCAACTATCTATCGGGGCACGGGTGTGGTCAGTCTCGGTAGGTTCAGCTTTCAATTCATCCCACCGCTCGATATCGGGTACGGCGGGCAGGGCGCCGGAATCACAGTCTACGCCGTACTTGATTCCATCGACGCCGCAGGGATTGTCGATTCCATCGCCGTTACCGACTCCATAGCTCCCTTCGCCGACAGCACCGGACCGACTATCGAATACGCCTTCTCTGGCAAAAGGGGTTTTGTCAGCGGAGACGTGGTTGACACAGACGATCAGCTTGAAATCAGGCTGGCGGATTCGTCCGGGATCAACCTCACTGGCGGCCTGGGTCATGGGATCACTCTGGAAATCGACGGCGAGTCGGAGAAAGTCATAAGCCTCACCAACCTGTTTGAATATGACCGGAACGGCTTTACCACGGGCGGCCTGGCCTGCTCGCTGGAGGATATGCAGCCCGGACAGCACAGTTTCAAGGTCAAGGCGTGGGATAACGCCAACAACTCGGCCATGGCGGAGTTTGCAGCCCAGGTGGTGGCTGATGATGCGGCCGTGCTGGTGGACGTTCTGAATTACCCCAACCCCATGGGTGACAGCACCCGTTTTTCGTTTCACGCTCCACAGCGGCTGGAGAGCTTTTCACTTGACATATTTACCCTCTCCGGCAGAAAGATCAGAAGTTTTGGTCCCTACCCGGTGGAACCGGGATATCATGACGATATAGTATGGAAGGGGAGGGATTTTGCCGGCGACCGCGTGGCCACAGGTGTCTACATCTACAAGGCTGCCGCTCGGTCATCCGGTGACCGGGAGATCGAGGTGTTTGGAAAAGTAGTTGTGATCAATTGAAGGAGACGATAATGAGACTGCGTAAGTTGATGCTTCCCCTTGTGGCCGTGCTGATGTTACTGGTATCGACCGGCGATCTGCGGGCCGATATCTCCAATGCCGCCGTACTGTATCTCAGGATCGCCCCGGGGGCGCGAGCAGCGGGCATGGGAGAGGCCTATGTCGCCATTGCCGACGACGCCACTTCCACCCACTGGAATCCGGCCGGTCTGGGCGCCTATCCCCTCTCGGATTCCTGGATCGAGTCGAAAGTCCCAGAACGCCTCCGTCCCATATCGGCTCTGGCGGCGCTGAAAATGGGCGGGTCCAGCGACTACATGGCCTACGAAGTCTGGGCTGTCTCACCTGCGGGTCTGGTTCGGTTTGACAACAAAGACTGGCATCTGGATGAGACTTTCAACACCCGCACCGACCAGACGGTCAGAGAAATCATCAGTTCCTATTTCAACGTTACGGACGAACAGAGCCTGGACGAGATGGTAGCGAAAGTTGCTGTCGTCAATAACAGAAGAAGCTCCGAGTACCTCGCCGACCTTCACCAGCGTGTGATGGCGCTTGTTCCCGAAGACTACCGCGGTCGGGAGTCGCTTCGGATGATGTGGGATACGCTGCTGGCCGGCTACGACGAATGTCGCGTAAACTGGGAGAGAATCGACGAGGTCGAAAAGTATTTTGGCGAAGGCCTGAAGGACAGCACGCTGAATGAAGTCGAAATCGACCGGATCAGTATCGCCGTCGAGAAAGCCAGAACACGCTTTATTCCCGAAGAACTGAAGGTTCCTTATGCGGTCAACTATCGGGGGGAGTTGACTTCGATTACTTCCACCGAGGAATACATACTGGCGGGCAGCCGGGGAGGTCTGGTAGTCTATGACGGCAAACGCTGGCGGCCGATAACCGTCGAGGACGGTCTGCCGTCGAACAACGTGCTGTGTCTGTACGGGGAGGGCAACGAGGCGTATATCGGCACCGACAGTGGCCTGGCGCGCTTTCTCGGTCATCGGCTGGCGCCGGTGCGGGGGGGAGAGCAGCTTCCCGAGGGTCCGGTCACTGCTGTTGGCGCCAACGGGAACGACAACATCTGGATCGTGCTCAACAACGACCTGTACCATTTCGACGGGCGGAACTGGTCCAACTACATGAAGTACAAGGTCGTCCTCGACGATTCCCCGGAGGCGATCGCCCGCAAGTTCGCTCTTTACGGAACCGACACGGAAGTGCGGAGATTCGCTGAGAAATTCACGGAGCTCAACCTCGGCGGTCCTATCGAGGAGGAGGAACCGGATACCGCATCCGAGGTGAGTGCCCCTCCCGAAGATTTGCCGCAGGATATTATGGCTGCGGTTGTCGACGGTCTGGACGCTCCGGAACCGGACGACTCCGTTTCGGTTGATCAACCTGCCTCGGAGCCTGATAGTGTGTCTGGACCCTCCCCGGACGCCATCCCGGAGATTGAACCACCAGCGGAGGATGAACCACCGGTGGCGGACGGCGAACTCAAGCCGGGAATGCTCGTCCGGGTTCCCTTCGTGGTGGAACTGAAGGGGAAAGTCAACTCGATCTATGCCGGGCCTGATCACCGGGTCTGGATCGGGACCGATTACGGGCTGCTGTACTTTGACGGCAAAGAATGGTCAATGCCCGGATATCGCACCTACCGGCTGAAGGAAGGCGATACCTTTGAAGACCTGGTTGCGGCCAAGAGGCACAAGGATACAACCGCCGCCGAAGCGTACGCGGCGCTGCTGGGGGATATCAACGACTTCGACGAAGAGCCGATGGCCGTCGGTCGCAAGGTCAGGATCTATCGCAACCCGGCCGGGGCTTCAATCAACAGGATCGTGCGGAACGGTGAGAAATTGTACTTCGCCACCGACGCCGGTCTGATAGAGTATGATGGTTACTTCTGGGCCAGAAGCGACGTGAGAGGTCTGGATCGAACCAACGCGGTTGACGCTCTTTCCATAGGCGACGAACTCTGGCTGGCCAGCGATGAAAAAGTGGTCACCAAGGCCAACGCCCTCATGCAACTGACGCTGATGCACGTTAAATGGCTGCCGGAACTCACCGACGACGTCTACTACGAGTTTGTCTCGTTTGTTTCATCCAGCAGGGACTGGGGCACTTTTGGCGGCAACATCACTTTCATCTCCTACGGGGAGTTCATGAGGACGGGAGAGATGGGCGATACTCTGGACTACTTCGACTCCTTCGACATCGCCTTCACGGGCTCCTACGGCACAGCCTTGAGCCCCAGCCTGAAAGCGGGTCTTTCCGTCCGCCTGATGTATTCGAAGCTGTCCGACCTGGGGGCCGGGATGGAAAAAGGGCGCGGCACCTCGACCGGTTTCGCCGTAGACTTTGGGTTGCTCTACCAGATGACGCGCCGGATGAACTGGGGTCTGGCGATAACCAACGTCGGCCCCAAGATGGCTTATATCGACGCCTCGCAAGCTGATGACCTGCCGCGCAACCTGGCCCTGGGTTTCGCCTACAAACTGCTCCAGTCCGAGTACTACCACTTCCTTGTTACGGCGGAAGCGAACAAGACTCTCGTCGGCCTGGACGACGGTCTGAGCGAGGAGTTAAAGCAACTGGTGCTCAACGGAGGAGCCGAGTTCCTGTATGCCAACATCTTTGCTCTCAGGGCGGGATACATTCATGACGAGGAAGGAGAAGTCAAGACCATGACCCTGGGGCTGGGACTGGCGCTGTTTGATACGTTCAAATTCGACTTCTCCTACATCCCCAGTAACTCAACGGAATCGCTGCGGAACACCCTGCGTATTTCGATTTCCGTGCTTCCATAGGACAGGAGGCTTTAGAGTTGTACTTGAGAAACTGGTTTGCTGTTCTGTCGGCCTCCGCCGTGATCCTACTGGCAAGTCATGCCCCGGCCCAGGCTGGCGGGCGTATTTTGTACGGTGAGAAACAGAGGCACACGGAGCAGCTTACCGACAACAAGGTTCAGCATCACTCGCTGGCCCAGAGGCTATCACGGGCCATGACGCCGGCCGTTCATCGGAAGGCACCCTGGTCGTTACCGATGAAGGCCCTCGATCCGGCTTCCGACACCACGGTCAGAGTCCTGGTGTTGCGGTTCGACTTCCAGTATGAAGAAACCGACGACCCCAACACTACCGGACGCGGGGTGATGAATCTTGGCAACCCGCTCAACGATCCCGTCGATTCGGCGGCGTACTACGACAGTGTCGGACACTGGATCGATCCGCCGCCGCATGACTCCCTCTACTTCGACGCTCACCTGCGCGCTCTGAGGAAATACTGGGAGACCGTCACCGAGGGCGCCTACACACTTGACTGGGATATCTATCCCCCCGCCAAAGATTCCACATACAAACTACCGGGCCCCATGAGCGACTATGGTATCTGTTATGCCGGTTTGCCCGCGAATGAAGCGTTTGACACGGTCATATTCGGCCTGGTGCACTATTTTAGGGACTGCGTCAGGCTGGCTGATACGGTGTCACCGGAAATCGACTTCTCGCAGTACCAGTCGGTTTTCCTGTTTCACGCCGGGTCGGATAGCCAGACCGATATCGGTTTCCCACCCACCTGCTCCGACCTGTTTACCGGCTTCATCAACTACGTTCCCGAGGAGCCCGACTGGGACACGGTCTGGGTGGACGGTGGCGCGAAGGCTATCTGCAACGCTCTCATCCTGCCCGAGTCCAACAGTCAGGACAACCGGGCCACGGCCTTGAACGCTGTTCTGGCCCACGAGTTCGGGCATCAATTAGGGCTGGTGGATCTCTACCGCACGGACAACTTCATCAGTTGCCTGGGTGATTTCGCGCTGATGGATCACAACGGATTCGGGACCAGTGTTGACTTCGGCTTCGACGTTGGCGGCGTTTTCGGGACTATCCCGGTCTACCCCTGTGCCTGGTCGCGGGCCTATCTGGGCGTTGTCGAGGTCCACAATTTCCGACAGGGAACGGATATCGAGATTGCCGCCGCCGAAGTCCAGTCGGAGAGCATCAAGATCGCGCGGGTGCCGATTTCCGAGAAGGAATACTACCTCATCGAGAACCGTGTCGATGACCTTTACCCTGAAATCGTCACCGGGCTTCTGGCGGATTCCATTACCGGCGTCATCCAGTACCCTGTCGATACTCTTACGCGCGAGTTCACCGGCGAGTATGACTTTCTCCTGCCCGGTTCCGGACTCCTGATATATCACGTCGATGAGAGCGTGGCGGCGCTCAACTACGACAGCCACACCGGTGACACGGTGAACAATTTTTACAGCAACCAACTGCAGTTGATTCCCTCGCGGAGGTTCATCAGCCTAGTGGAAGCCGACGGCGTGGTCGATATGAGCGGCTACTACCAGGTGGGCAGCCGCCGTTTCGGATGGGAAGGGGACATGTTCCGGGAAGACCGCGAGGGATCGTCATTAACACCTAATACCAACCCGGCGGCCATCGATAACTCCGGTAACAACACTCATATCTGGATCGATAAGATCCGCCGCGCCCGCGAGCAGGGAGGGTCATTCAGGAGGATCGACACCCTTATGCGCTTCGACGTCCGAACAAGGGACCTCGTCGACGGTTTCCCCGTGCGGGCCGGTTACCCGAGCTTCGGCTTCGCGCCGATCTGTGATAATCTCGACAAGGATCCCGAGGGCGCCGCCGAGATCATCTTTGCGTCCGGCCGAAACCTGTGCGTTATCACTTCTACCGGGGAGAACTTCCTGCACCAGGTAAGCGCTTGCGATCCCTGCCGTACTTTCTACGATACTTCATTGACTTCGGTCTATGCGGATACCGGCAGATCGTACCCGATCCCGCTTTTTGCGAGAACCCCGGAAGGCATTACGGCCAACCCGGTCACGGGGGATTTCGGGCTGGCGGATTCGAGCAAGTATATCGCCGTCGGTTCGCCAAACCGCGTTGACGTTTTCCGCCTGGCCTATAATGATCAGACGGATTTGGCCCAGCGGCCTTTTCCATATATCCCCACGAGCAGCATGCCGGTGGCCCTGTCCTTCGGCAATATGCTTTACATTCTTGACGACGCCGGGCGGGTGTATCTCAAACCCTCACTCACTCAGCCTGATAGACGGCTGGGCAGATTCGTAGAGGAGGCGTATCACGGCATCTGCCGCATCGGAGACTGGCTGATTCTTTTGGCGGGGGACTCCCTCTTGGAAGGACGTACACCGCAGACCAGGCTTTATTGTATCAGCGCCACTGATTCAACATCCATCACGCTCAATGGCTACTACAACTGGGGTCCGATTACGGTCGACGTTGACTTGGACGGCCTGCCGGAGGTGGTTGTCTTCGGCGCCGACGGCAAGGGTCTGTATGTAACCGCCGATACGCTCATCGCGGTTCCTCCGGGCATGTTGCCGGTCATGACGATCTCAAAAGAAAGGGAGACCGGCTTCGAGTTCACGGTGAACCCGGTGGCGGGCGACATCGACCTCGACGGTTATCCGGACATTGTCATCGGCGGCAGGAATGCGGTTTATGCATTCAGTCGTGAATTGACGTTGAAGACCGGTTATCCGCTTGAAATCGACGACCGTATCTACTATGACAACTACGCCCACCTGGTTCTCGGTGGCTACCAGGACGAAGTCATCTCGTCACCGGTGGTCGCCGATATCGAATCCGGCGGCTCCCCCGAGATCGTGTTCCCCACTTTCGCGGGCAACGTATACTCGTTCGGTCCCCAGCTCTCCTATGGCTTTCCACTGTCCGGGGGCGAGCGTGGGGCCGGTTCGCCGGTAGTGTTCTACGATGAGAACGGAGGCAGGTTGGGCTATCTGGGTTACGACGGCTGGTTCTATGCCTGGGAAGCGGCAGTGGACAGCACGACCAACTTCTGGCCGATGGGCGGCCACGATGCTTCGGGCAGCTTTGTCTTTGACCAGTCCCGGCTGTCGCAGCCAACGACCAGCGCGCCCCTGTTCGCCGAGGAAAAATTCTATAACTATCCCAACCCGGTGCTCGACGGCGCCACCACTATTCGCTATTACCTGGGTCGCGAGGCGAAAAGTGTCCGCCTGACCATCTATGACCTGTCGGGCAGGGAGATAGACAACTTTGCCGGTCCCACGCAGGGCGCTATTGACAATGAGAAGGAATGGAACTGCAGCGGAGTCACGCCCGGCGTTTATCGCTGCATGATTGAGGTGGACTTTGGCGCGGCCACCGAGTCCGCGTTTACCGACATCGCCATCATCAGATAAGGAGCCTTGATAATGAGCGCGAAAATGAAGATCATCAGTTGCTCGGCATTGTTACTCACCCTGGTTGTTCTGCCTATCGGCACGGCGTCGGCGGTTGAGTTGCGGCAATCGCTGTTTGACCGGGAACTGCAGAAGATCAGGTATGACGTAGCCGGCAGATCCGCCGGGGAGCAACCTTACTTAGCTTTCACCGATGAGGATGACGATGTCATGTTGCTGGACCTGGCGCAGGCAGAGGCGCCGCCGCCGGAATACAAGTCCCCCGGTCGCGCTTTTCTGTATTCGCTGGTGGTGCCGGGGCTGGGTCAGTTCTACTACGGCAGCAGGATCAAGCCGTTCCTGTTCCTCGCCGTTGAGGCTGTCGGCTGGAAGTACGCCCTGCAGTATCATGCTGACGGGGAGGATATCACGGCGGAGTTTCGGGCTTTCAATAACGAACACTGGCTCCGTGATGTCTACAGCGATTATCTGCTGACGGCCTACGGGACATTGCAGCCGGACACGCTGGAAGCGTCGGCCGACCGGAAAGGGTACACTCACACCCTTCCCGAAGCACGTGACCAACAATACTATGAAATGACGGGCAAATACAACCAGTTTGCCTGGGGCTGGGATGACGCCACCCTCAACGATATGGATTGGGAGATTTTCAAACAATCCAATCCGTCCGACTGGGATTTCCGCATTCTAAGCGACAAGAGCACGCCCGTCTCGGCTAACCGGCTGGAATATGAGGGCATGCGCGACGCGGCCAATCAGGAATACAGCAAGTCGATGAAGTTTGTTTTCGGCATCATGGCCAACCACCTCATTAGCGCTTTCGAGGCGTATTTCGTGACCAAGGGTCATAACAAAAAGCTCAGGTATGAGCAGGAGTTCGCACAGTTGAAAGTAGACGCGCGTCTCCGCTCCTACTCGTCATGGCAGGACACGCCTTACGTAACCTTTACCTATACTTTCTGAGGACGCCCGTACTGTGAGAACGGTGGTTATATTCGGTCTGGTGATGGGACTTCTGGCGGTCGACGGCCTGACGGTCGAACTGAAGGAAACACCCATCCAGTCGCAGCTTCACGCATCGCTTATGTCGTTACCCGCGGCCGTCGGGACAGTGTCACCCGGCTTTCACAGTTCAGGCGGAGGCCTCTTTGACGATGACCGGAATGCCAACAGCAGTCGGTCGGAGAGAAAGTCGGTCGGCAAGGCGGTTCTGTACTCGATTATTCTTCCCGGCCTGGGAGAATATTACGTGGGAAACAGGAAGAAAGCGCGGTACTTCTTTGCGGCCGAAGCTCTGTGGTGGTTGGGTTATCTCTCCTATCGCACTGACGGTGGTTGGAAGAAAGATGACTACATAGCGTTTGCCCATGAACAGGCGGGAGCCAATCTCGAGGGCAAGAGTGATGAGTTTGTCGATTTCGTCGGCTACTACTACAATATCGATCAGTACAATACGCTGGGTCGTGTGCTTGACCGAGACCGGCCCTACCTGGTGGACAACGCCTCCAACCACTGGTGCTGGCAGAGTTCGGAAGACAAGGCCGCCTTCCGCGAGATGAAAAATGGGAGTCGCGAGGCTTACCGTCAGGCCAAGTTCATGATCGGCTTGATGGTCTTAAACCGAATCGTATCGGCAATTGACGCCGCTCACGACGCCCGTAGTTCGCGCCGGCTTTTCTCGGATTCCCAGGCCGACGAGAGACCCAGTCGGCTTGGTTGTCGTGTTGAGGTGAACCCGTTCAGTGCCGACCGCCAGGTCGGTCTGACTTTGTACACTCTCTTTTGATATGGAGATCGGCGGACGTCTGTTGAAGTTGCTGGGGGCGCTTCTGCTCATGGGGGGGGTGGCCTGCGGGCCGCCATCCGGAAAGATCGGCGAACAGGCAATCCGCGCCAGGGTGCCGCTGGCTGTACTTGTCGAAGCTACGATCACCGGCGACGTCCGGGGCAGTCGCCTTGAAACACCGTTCGGATTGGCGGTGGCTCCCTCGGGCCATGTTTATGTAACCGACGCCGGGTCCAATCGGCTTGTTCGCCTGAGCGCCGATCTCAAAGGCGAGGCTGACATCGGGGGCTACGGCTTTGCGGCAGGACTGTTCAACCACCCTACTTTTCTTGTCACCGACAATGCCCTCAATCTTCTTGTCTGCGACGAGGGGAACCGCCGTGTGACCAGGTACAATTCCCGGCTTAGCTACACGGATGAAATCGCCTTCAGCGATGACGAGGATCCCCTGATGTACGGTTACCCGTCAGGAGTGGCGGTGACCGACTACGGTGAGGTCTGGGTGGCGGATCGTGACCGGGACAGGGTAGCGGTCTTCGATAACCTCGGCCGGTTCGACCGTTTTGTTGGTGATTTTGCGTATGCAGGGGGACAGCTTACCAGTCCTGAGAAGATCCTCGGTGACGGCCGCGGTAATTTCATCGTGTGTGACGCCGGCAACGCTCGCATAGTTGTCTACGACGATTACGGGGGCTATTCATATGAGATCCATGACCGCGCGTTTCAATACCCGATGGCGGCAACGGTCGAGCGCGATCACCTCTGGGTTCTTGACGGCGCCGCCGGGCTGGTTGTTTGTTTCGACCGGCAGGGAAAAAAGCTCTTTGAAGCCGGGCCGACTCTCACGGGCAATTCTATACCGCTGAAGGAGCCTTCGGATATCGCCGTGCTTCCTGACGGCCGACTGCTGGTGGCCGACAGCGGCAACAGCCGACTCCTGGTTTGCCGTATCATGTACAGTGACCCGTAAACAGGGGCCCATGCGATCTCTGTTGCACAAACGTGTTCTCCTCGAAGGGACGTCCCGCAAGGCAGGTCTGACGTTTCTGCTGGTATACATCGCATGTTCGGTTGCACCCGTTTTATCGGTCGGCACGGAACTGCAACTGGTTGGTGAAGATATCCCCGGTCGGTTGCCGATCGGTTCGCATTTCATCTTCAACCAATCTGACACGCTTCGCCTCAACGGCCGCCTCTTGCAGCGCGGCATCGACTACCGGTTCGATACTCAGATCGGCGCTTTCGATCTCTCTTCGCTCGCTCACGGCGTGGGCGACACTCTGTCGGTAGTTTACCGGGAGTTGCCCGCCTGGGTCCAACGCAGCTACGGTCGGGAACTTCCGGAGATCCAATCGGGAGCCAAGCCAGGCACAACTGCTGTCCCGCCGCCCCACGTTCCGAAACGCCTGCCGACAGGTTCCAGCGTGAGTCTTACCGGGGCAAAGTCGTTTAGGTTCTCCACGCGCTCGACGGGATCGTCCGATTTTAGCCAGTCGCTGGACCTGGCCATTTCCGGTCATGTCTCGCCGGGGCTTGAGATAAGCGGCGCGATTTCAGACCGGGGTCATGATCCCTCCTACGGCACGGCCAACAGCCGCCTCAACGAACTCGATAAGATCAATCTCAGATTGACCTCGACAAAACTCAGGGCACAGATAGGCGACATCGATGTAGACGACAGGTTTGCGGACTACCCCTCGCGTGGAAAGCAGGTATCGGGGGCGTCGTTTGACTTCCGCAGTCGGAACTGGTCGGTGAGCGGATTGGCCGCCCGCCCCAAGGGGAGGTATGCCGTCTCTCGCTTCTACGGTGAGGACGCCCGGCAGGGTCCCTACCAGATAGGCGAGGGGTCTGCCGCGGTGTCGGTCGTGCCAGGCTCTGAGGTCGTGTGGCTCGACGGTCGAAAGCTCGAGCGGGGGGCGAATAAAGACTACACGGTCGACTATCCGACAGGCCAGGTGACATTCAGTGTCGATCACCCGATTGACAGTCGCAGCAGAATCGAGGTCGACTACGAGCCACAATCCACAGACTACAAGGGCGAGCTTCTTGGAGGCGCCGCCGGTTCGAGCACCGATGATTCGACCCTGACCATCGAAATGCAGTGGCTGCGCGAGGGTGATGACAGAGGACAACCGCTTGTGGGGGAACTCTCCGAGAGTGACAGGAAACTGCTGGCCGGGGCAGGCGACGACATCTCTCTCGCTGTCCGGTCGGGGGTGACGCCGGACAGCAGCGGTGTCTATGTTCTCGTTACCGACAGTCTCCCTGACAGCGTGTTCGTCTACAACGGCGATGGTGGTGGCGAGCGGTTCTCGGTAACGTTCAGCTACATGGGCGAGAGAAACGGAGACTACCTCTTTCTCGGCTCAGGTCACTATGTCTATGTCAGTCACGGAGGGGGAGACTACTTGCCGCTCGTTCGCGTCCCGGCGCCGGTGCGGACCGATTACTACCGCACTCGGGTCGTCGCCAGAACGGCCCTGCTGGGCGAAACGGTGGCGGAGTTCCGGCAGAGCCGGTTTGACCGCAACCTGTACTCCAACCTTGACGACGACGACAACACCGGCGCGTATTATGGTCTGCAATCCCAGCGCCGGTGGCTGTCCCGGGGCGGCGACAATAGTATCTCTGTGAGGCTGTACCGCAAGGACAATGAATACCGGCAGCGGGCACGTCTGTACCGGGCCGATCTTGCGCGAGGCTTTCTCCTGCCGGACGGCTATGTGCCTGCCACGGATGAATGGCTCGGTGAACTGACGACTGTTATTGCCCCGCTTGAGTTCCTGGCTGTGCATGGGGACCTTTCACGCCTGAATTATGGGGGAGAGTTTGCTTCCCGGGTCGGTGGCGTCCGCGTCGATCTGTTGCCAGCGCCGGGCCGCCTTGATGCAACGGTGGCCTTCAGGAGCATTCGCTCGCATCTGGATACTGCCGCCGTGCGGAGAGAAGGCAGGGGGGATAATTTCTCCGGGGGCGTGAAATACTACCCTGGTCGGCAGTTGTCGGTGGCGTCTCGGTTTGAGTTCGACAAGCGTCGCAATGACTATAAAGGCGAGTGGCAGGGGAGCCGTTTCTATCGCTATCGACTGGAGCTTGACAGGCAAGCCGAGCGGCTGGGCGTTGAGCATTTCGTCGAGGACACTCTGGTCGGCCGCTGGACGGAAGCGCTCAGGAGAAGCCGCGTATCAATGATGTCGGATCGGACGGTCGGCGGGATAGCCTGCAATCTGACCGTTTCTCACCAGTGGCTTGACGGGCCGTCCGTCTCGGAGAGAAGTTTCCTGGGTCGATTAGGTTATAAGTATCACAACACGCGGCAGCGGCTCGATCTCGGCGGCGCCTACGCAATGTCGACGGAAACGCGCCACGGCCGTGGCGTTACTTACCTCGAGGTGGAGCCGGGCAAGGGTGACTACGTTTTGGAGGATGGCCGGTTTGTTCCTGATGGCGATGGCAACTACCTTCAAGTGGACGAAATCCTCTCCGACCGCGCCCGAGTGCGCCGTGGCCGGAAGAGCTTTTACCTGAACAAGAACTGGGGACCGTTTCTGCTTCGTTTCAACTCCAACATTGAGGAAGAACTTCTGGACGGCGGCCAGCGAAATGTCAGTTGGATAGTCCCCTTCCTGTCCGATGAAAGTCAGCCTTGCCTGTTTTATTCACGGTATTACGACGGCGACCTCAGGCTGTTTCCCGTTCGTGGTTTTCACGCGATTAACCTCACTTTCCGCGAGAGTCGCCAGCACCGCCGCGTGGCCGGCGTTGACCAGGGCAGCCTGAACCGCCAACGGGCGATAAGCCTCAAACAGGCGGTCGTGAATCTGTACCTGAAAGAGCGGGTGGAGTTGTTTGAAATAAGGCGGGATCAGTATTACTCCGGGGCGGGGGATATCGAGGGCTTCCGTGTGGGGCTGGATCTTCGGCAGCAACTGGCCGCGGGTGAAATCAGCGCCGGCGCTGCCTTTCGTTGCTCGGAATCCTCGCTTGATGAGACCTCGGAGCAGTATATAGTGACTTTTGGTTCGCGCTTTCAGGTGGTCAGGAAAGGTGAACTTCGCTCTTCGGTGGAGTTGTATCGTCAGGCTCTTTCCGGTGGCGATAGTGTGCCATCATATTCTCTCACCGACAACAAGTCGGGAGAACGTGGCGCCATCTGGTCGGTGAGCCTGCGATACGGTATCAAGGATCAATTACGGGTGAAGTTCAATCTGGCCGGGCGCCATGCGGATACTCATGTGGCACGGGTGACCTGTCGGGGAGAGATGGTAGCGGAGTTTTAGGCTGGATATGAGTAAGACGGTGGCAACAATACTCATTTTCGCGTTGCTCGCGGGACGTGCAATGGCCCTGGAGGTGACCTATGTCGGGGAGCCGCCAGAGAACAAGAGGCAGATCGAGCGGCTGGCGAGACAACCGATCAGCGATTCGTCTCTTGTCGATTCAATCAAGACCCTGCTTACCGGTGCGGGCCACCTTGATGCCCGGGTTTGTTTGGCCGACGGGCGGCTTGCGGTTCGGTCGGGGCCGACATACCACATCCAGACGCTGCATTTTTCAGGCGATTCCGACTTCACGGCGAACGTGGCTGGGGTCTTCGACCGGCGCAGTTTCAAGGCCTCCGTAGACGGAGTGTTGGAGCGTCTAAGTGAGCATGGCTACATCTTTGCCGCGGTCAGGGTGCTGGCATTCCACAGAGAAGGAGACCGGGTGCGGGCCGAACTGCAACTAAACAGGGGGCCACTGGTCGTCCTTGGAGAGACAATCTATGCCGGACTCACTCGAACCGAGCCGGAAGTGGTCAGCCGGTATGTCCCGCTGCAAGGCGGGCAACCTCTCACAACCCACAATCTGCAACAGGCCGGACGAGCGGCCGCGTCTATTCCCTTTGTCAGTTTTCGCCCCCCGGTCAGGATTCGCCCCAGGCCGGGATATACGACAGCCGACCTTGAGTTTGAGTTCTCGGAAAAACGGCAGTTCCGTCTTCATGGTGGTGGTGGCTACGTTCCGGACGCCGACGCCGGGCTGGTCTGGTCGTTGGATATGGCTTTCACGAACCTCTTCGGTCGTGGTCGGGTGGTTACTATTCTGTCGGAGCGCCGGGAGCGTGACCGGAACGTGCTCAATCTCGGCTACAGCCAGCCGCTTTTTCTGCTGGGGGTGGGGGCGCTGGAGTTTGGACTGCTCACCCGGGACTACCGGCAACAGTTCTACGAGTTCGCTGTAAGTGGCGTCTACACTATGAGACTCAACACGAATCTCTCAACCGGGTTGAACGTGGGCTACAAGACGGTCACTCCCGCCGTGGAAGAACCGGCTTATGACCGGCTGCTGGCTGGGTTCAATCTGCGGCGTGAGAGCCTGGATGATCCCCTGAATCCGGCCACCGGCCTCGCGCTGGAGTGGTCGATTGAGTACGCTCACCGCCGCTATTCCGGGAACGACCCGGACTCTACGGTGGAGAAGCGGGTTCTAAGCGACACCCGCACCAGTCTGAGCGCTGACTGGTACCATCGGGTCTGGCGCAACCTGGTGACCCATGTTGGTATGAACTACGCTGGATTGGAGACGAGTGAATCGCTGCCGCCGGTTTCAGAATTGATCTTCGTGGGCGGGCCGGGGACTGTGCGCGGTTTTCGGAACGAGCAGTTCGCCGCCCTGCGAACCGCTTATGGCACTTTCGAGCTGCGGTATCGCTTCGAGGGCGGACATCTTTTTCTGTTCTACGACGGCGCCTGGATCAGCAACAGGCGGCGTGACGGCGAGTCGGCAGTCAGCGAGGAACTGTACCGTTACGGCTACGGGCTGGGCTTGGCCATCCGTGATCGACAGCGGGCAGTAAAGCTGTCGGTTGGCTGGAACCGCGAGGCGGCTTTCGACCAACCCCGTCTATCGGTGGAGTTCTCCACTGATATCTAATCGCACCGAGGCGTTTCCGGATTGAACCCCAAATCAACAAAGCGCCCTGCTTCGGGCGGGCCAGTAACCAGTCGGCAGGATAATTGACTTGCCTGGAGCAGGTCTCTTACCTTTCATTTGGCTCAATTCAGATAGCCGCCGGGACACCGGGATTTGTTGAAACGGTCTGTGGCGTCGGTGGTATAACGTCATTGTGTCGCACGTTGTCGTTTGGACCGGCGGCGCAGGAAGAATGTAACAGGAACGTATGGTATAGAGATAATGCGCGCGACTCTTTCCGGCCTCATTTTGCTCTTGCTGCTCTTGATGTTTGCTCCGCCCCTTCGGGCCGACGGCATTTCCGTTTCGCAGTCCATTGACAGAACGTCTGTCGCTTTTGAGGACAGCATCCGGTTTGAGATAGTGCTGAACTGGAACGGCCCCCCGTCGGCCTACCTGTTAGGTCAGCCGCTCAGCCCTCAGATCAGCGGGCTTCGAGTTCATGGCTTCTCGTCGTCGATCACATCGGCCGGGGAAGGCGGTGCCGAAGTTACTACCAAGGCGTACCGGTACACCTTGGTGCCTAACACCTCCGGTGTCGGGAGGATTGAGCCGGTCTCGATAAGCTATGTAACATGGCCTGACAGCATCCCCGGTGAGCTTGTCACGGAGGCCATGACTGTCAATGTCGCACCACCGAGGCCCGCCGAACTCGAGCACGGCAGTTCGGTCGCCTGGATTGTCGCAGTTGTGGTCATCGCTGCCTTAGTCACGGCCGGTGTAGTAGTGCGTCGCGCTCGGACAAAAAGACCGGTGGAACCGGTCAGAACGGCGTTGCAGGTTTTCCTCGATGGTCTTGTGGATATCAGGAAAGAGGCCGGCAATGACCTCAAGCAGTTCCAGACGTGTCTGTACCGAATCATGTCCGAGTTCCTCAGTGCTAAGTATAGTATCAACGTTAACAGCCTGTCCGACGACGAATTGCAGGAAGCGCTCGGCAAGACAGACATGAACCAGGAAGTCAAAGCGAAAGTGGCCGGGTACCTGCTGATGGCCCGGCGGGACAAGTTCCGCCCGGTATCAGCTGCTCCGGGTGACACGATCCGCCTGGAAACGGAAATTCGCGATCTTTTCGAGAAGATATAGCCGCATGTAATACGGAGGAAGAATGCACACAGATATTCAAGAAATCCAGACGCGTGTCGAACAGGAATCGGCCTTTGTTCAACGCCTGCGGGAACAGATCAAGACGGTCATCGTGGGCCAGGACTATTTAATCGACCGTCTCCTGATGGGCATCCTGGCCAACGGACACATCCTTATCGAGGGAGTCCCCGGTCTGGCCAAGACGCTCTCGGTGCAGTGCCTGGCCGACGCCATCGACGCCCGGTTTCAGCGCATACAGTTCACGCCTGACCTGCTGCCGGCCGACCTGATCGGGACCCTGATCTACAATCCCCAGACGGCTGAGTTCACGGTCAAGAAGGGTCCCGTTTTCACGAACATTGTCCTGGCCGACGAAATCAACCGGGCGCCGGCCAAGGTCCAGTCGGCTCTCCTGGAGGCGATGCAGGAACGGCAGGTGACTATCGGCGACACGACGTACAAGCTGGAAGAACCGTTCCTGGTGCTGGCGACACAGAACCCCATCGAGCAGGAGGGCACCTACCCGCTTCCGGAAGCGCAAGTGGATCGGTTCATGCTCATGTTGAAGATCACATATCCGACACCGGCCGAAGAACGCGAGATAATGGATCGCAACACCGCCCTGACCGTTCCCAACGTGTCGCGGGTCGTTTCGCCGCAGGATATTCTCAAGGGGCGGGAAGTGCTGCGGTCTATATACGTTGACGAGAAGGTGAAGGAGTACATTATCAACCTCGTGTTCGCTTCACGTGAGCCGGCTCGCTACGGGCTGTCCGAGTTGACCGACCTGATCGCGTTTGGAGGTTCGCCGCGAGCGACCATCTACCTTAACCTGGCCGCCAAGGCGCACGCCTTCCTGAAGGGACGCGGCTATATCACACCGGAGGACATCAAGGCGATCGGCCACGACGTATTGCGGCATCGCATAATGGTGACTTACGAGGCGGAGGCGGAGGAAATCGACAGCGATAAGATAGTCACCAAGATATTTGACGCCGTCGAAGTGCCATAGGGGTTAGCAATGATTCCCGCCGAGGTACTCAAGAAAATCCGTCGCATAGAGATTCGCACCAAGAAGCTGGTCAACGATCTTTTCAGCGGCGAGTACCATTCCACGTTCAAGGGGCAGGGAATGGAATTCGAGGAGGTCCGCCAGTACGAGCCGGGCGATGATATTCGCCTGATCGACTGGAATGTTACCGCTCGCACCGGTTACCCGCACATCAAGAAGTTCAAGGAGGAGCGCGAGCTGTCGGTGGTTCTGCTGTTCGATGCGTCGTCGTCGGGGCGGTTCGGAACGCGGGAACGCTTCAAGAGTGAAACGGCCGCCGAGATGAGTGCCCTGCTTGCGTTTTCAGCCATCAAGAACAACGACAAGGTGGGTATGATCATTTTCACCGACCGGATCGAGAAGTTCATCCCGCCGAAGAAGGGGCGCGCCCACGTGCTGAGGCTGATTCGCGAGATTCTCTATTTCCGGCCGGAGGGAACCGGCACCGATATCAGCGGTGCCCTTGAGTACTTCAACAAAGTCATCAAGCGGAAATCGGTCGTGTTCTTAGTATCTGATTTCCTGTCGGAAGGTTTCTACCAGGCGCTCCGCATAGCCAATAACAAACACGATGTCATTGCCGTGAAAATCACCGACCCCCGGGAAACCAGGTTCGACAATGTGGGTCTGATTGAATTGGAAGACGCCGAAACCGGCGAGGTTCTGATGGTGGATACCGGTTCACGGGAGTTCCGCCGCGAGTTTGCGGCCCGGGCGGACGAGGACGTAACGACTCTCAGCAAGGGCTTTCAACTGATAGACCTCGATTTCATCAACATTCGTACCGATCAGTCGTATATTGTGCCGCTGATCAATTTCTTCAAAAAGCGAGAAGGGCGACGGTGATATGAGGAAGAACAGACCGGGCCCGATGGGACCGGTGATGCTGGTCATTAGTGTGGCATTGCTCTTTGGCCTTTCCTGCGGTGGGGACGGCGTAGACCGGGCGGCTGTCGATCGGCACAAGAAACTGGCCGGTGAACTGCGTGATAGCAAGCTGTATCGGGGGGCAATTGAGGAGTACCGGGAAATACTCTCGCAGCAGGCCATCGATCTCCGCACCAGAGCGAACATCAACTACCTGATAGGCAGGATCTACTATGAGAATCTCGCCGACTATGAACAGGCGGCGGCGTACTACATCAGGGCGCGCTCTCTCGACCCGGATGGGTCGTTTGTCGGCGAGGCCTCGCGCAACCTGGTGGCGGCGCTGGAGAAGATGGGTCATATCCTGGATGCCAAGCGTCAACTCAACGCCGCGGCGGACATAGAGCCACCCCCGAAGCTGGAGGGGGATGTAGAAGTTGCACGTGTCGGTGGCGATCCGGTGTGGCAGTCGGAGATCGACGAACAGATACAGGCGATGCCGCCCGAGACGCAAAAGCAG
>JAGLXI010000053.1 GCA_023132995.1 Candidatus Zixiibacteriota bacterium
TCGATACCAGCGACGTGCGAAATTATTACCTTGCCCGTAAGGTGGAGCGCTATCACGACGCTCCCTATGATTCGGTCATGGCACAGGTGTTCCTCGACTACCAGACGGAGAAGGCCGAGGCCGCCTTTTCCGATTACATCGCCATGCTGGCCAGGGCGGAGAAAGTGGAGTTTTTCGACCAAACCGTTCAGTAGGACACGAGCGGATCGAACAGGTAGTGTAAGTAATCAGGATGCGAGCAACAGGAAGACAAACAAGAGTACTGACAGCGCTGGCGCTGCTAATGTGCGGCGTCGTTCCTGCGTCTTCTCAGTCGCCGGTGGACACGGTGAAATCTCTCACCGGCATCGAAGTGGTGACATCGGTTGACCGGGCAGATATGCTCATCGGTGATCTTGTCACATACAAGCTTACGATCACCTACGACTCCACCTATGAGCTGGTACCGCCGCCGCTGGGTGCCAACCTGGGTGCTTTCGACGTCAAGGACTACCAGCCGGATGTCATGACACGTCTTCCGGATGGTCGCATGCTGAGCGAGAACGTGTTCACGCTCTCCACATTCACTACCGGCGACTATGTTATTCCTCCCATCCCCCTGTTGTTCAACCTGCCGGACGGTTCCCGGAAGGTAATCCTGTCCGAGTCGGTTCCGATCAAGGTCAACTCGCTGCTTGAAAACGCCGGAGATTCGGTGGATATTCGCCCCCTGAAAGACCCCTACGAGTTTGAGCGCGATTGGACGCAGTACTATCTCTGGGGATCACTGATAGCGATTGTACTGATTGTGGCTGTCGTCCTGATCTGGCGGCGATTAAGGAGAAAGAAGACCAAGGCCCCGTCCGTTGATTTGCGTCCGCCCTGGGAGATCGCCTTTGAGAAGCTGGCCCTGCTCAAGGAGAAGAGCTTAGTTGCACATGGGAGTTTCAAAGAGTATTACATCGAACTGACTGAGATCGCGCGCTCCTATTTAGGCCGGATGTACGGCATCGACGTGATGGAAATGACAACCGGAGAACTCCTCGACCGCTTCACGACGGTGGCCCTGCCGGGTGACTGCCACGGTGCGCTGGTTGCGTTCTTCCAGCACGCTGATCTGGTGAAGTTCGCCCGATTTGTTCCCCAGAGCGATCGGGCTCTCGGCGATCTGGATGTTGTGCACGATTTGGTAGAGTCGGTACGCGCTGACAATGCCCAGCGGCAGGCTGAGGCGGCAGCGGTCACAGGTGGGCGTGGCAACCGTTCCGGTACGCCGGATGACATCGCGGCGGAGGGCGAGCAAACCAGTGTGGGGGCGCGGCGATGAATATCGAATACGGTGGGTTTGGCCTCAATGTACTTGACATAATCGACGTCACCATTCCGGCCCCGGTGATATTCCTCGCCGGGGCGTTGGTCGTGATCGGTATGTTGCTTTACCATCTTCGGCTCAAGCGATTCAAGTCGGCTGCGATCAAGTATTCCGACCTTCGCATTGTTCGGCGGGCGGCGCGCTCCGGTCGCCAGCGGTACCGGTTTCTTCTGACGGTGGCCCGGATCGCGGCGGTTGTTCTTTTTTTCGTGGCGCTGGCCAGGCCCCGCAGCGGCACTGAGTACCGGGAGGTTACATCCGAGGGAGTGGACATCATGCTGGCCCTGGATGTTTCTACGTCGATGCAGGCTGAGGATTTCAAACCCCACAACCGGCTCTATGTCGCCAAGGAAGAGGTGAAGAAGTTCATCAACCGACGCGTCAATGACCGTATCGGGCTGGTGGTCTTTGCCCGCTATTCCTTCACACAGTGTCCGCTTACCACGGACTATGGTGTGCTGCTCAACTTTGTCGACCAGGTTGATTTCGGCATGGTCGAGGACGGAACCGCGATCGGTATGGCCATTGCCAACGGTGTCAACCGGCTCCGTGAATCGGAATCGAAAAGCAAGATCATGATCCTCCTGACCGATGGCGACAACAACGCCGGTGAGATTGATCCCGCCACAGCAGCCAACCTGGCGGCTGCCTTCGACATCAAGATCTATACTATCGGGGCCGGCAAATCGGGCAATGCCATGTACCCGGTCCAGGACCCCATTTTCGGCAAGCGGTACGTCTATCAGCCGACCAGGATCGACGAGGAAACGCTCAAGGAGATCGCCAAGCGTACCGGCGGCAAGTACTTCCGCGCCCGCTCCGGCAAGGAACTCGAAGAGATATACGCGATCATCGACGGCTTGGAAAAGACCGAGATCAAGGTTTCGTCGCACATTCAATACCGTGAGCTGTTTCACATTTTCACGTACGCCGGCTTGCTGCTGTTAGTCGTTGAGGTGTTGCTGGCGAACTCATACTTCAGGAAGCTACCTTAGGAGGTGTTGCTAAACCGACCATGCGATTCGCTGAACCAGTCAATTTCGTGATCCTTTTGGGAGTGTTCGCCCTGGGTCTGTTCGTCTTCTGGGCTCTGGCTCGCAAGAGGAAGCTCATGCAGCGTTTCGGCGACCTGCCGCTGTTGATGAAGAACGCTCCCCACATAAACTTCGGGCGGCAGTGGAGCAAAGCGGTCCTGGTTGTGATTGCCCTGGCCCTAGTCGTGACGGCCCTCGCCCGGCTGCAATTTGGAACTCACCTGGAGTTGCTCCAGCGGGAAGGCATCGACATTGTGGTGGCGCTGGATTTGTCCCGCTCCATGATGGCACGCGACTTCAAACCCAGTCGGCTTGAAAAGGCCAAACAGGAAATACGAAGTATTATCGACCGCTTGAATGGTGACCGCATCGGCTTGGTCGCTTTTGCGGGAGAGGCTTTTATCCAGTGTCCGCTCACGCTTGACTATTCTTCCGCTCGCTTTCTGCTTGAAGCGATGGATTTCGGTACTGTCAGTGTCCAGGGAACGTCGCTTTCGTCCGCCATTGAGATGGCTTCGGAGGCCTTCAGTCAGAAAGAGAAAAAGCACAAGGTGCTGCTTCTTCTTACCGACGGTGAAGACCACGAGGGCGGAGCCGAGGAGGCCGCCGAAGAAGCCCGCCGGCATGGTGTGAAGATATATACGGTCGGAATCGGCAGTTCGGTCGGGGAACCGATTCCGGTCGTGGATCGGTCGGGCAAGCAGGTCGGTTTCAAGAAGGATCAACAGGGCGAGGTCATCGTTTCACGACTGGACGAGATCACCCTTCAGAAAATTGCTCTTTCCACCGGCGGTAAGTACTATCATACCACCGCCGGTGAGATTGAGTTGGATCGGATTTTCGATGAGATATCCCACATGGAAAAAAAGGAACTGGAAGGCACCCTGGTGACACGATACGACGACCGCTACCAGTGGCCGCTGCTGATAGCAATCATCCTGATCGTCGGGGAGTTCTTCTTGCCGGAACGGAAAAAGACAACCGGAAAGGCGCCGGATGCGTAAGACCAGTATGACCATATTCAAGAGCGTTCTTGCAGTCATGTTTGTTGCTGCTTCCGGATTCGCCGAGGATTATGTTGACCAAGTGAAGAATGGCAATGACGCTTTCAGGAACGGCGACTACAAGACAGCCCTGGAGTGCTATCACAGTGCGGAAGTCGACCTGCCGGAATCACCCGAACTGGAGTACAACATGGCCGGGGCCTTGTACCGGGAGGGCGCCTACGAGGAAGCGGTGGACAAATACGGCCGGGCCATGAATACAACCGATATCGATCTGGAGTCTGCCGCTCATTACAATCTCGGCAACACGCAGTTCCGCATCGGCGACTACCAGAAAGCTATCGAGCGCTATCAGAAGGCGCTGGAAATCAACCCCGGGGACGTCGACGCCAAGTACAACCTCGAGTTAGCGCGGCGTAAGCTCAAGGACCAGATGAAGTCACAAGAGCAGGAACAACAGCAGCAACAACAGAAACAGCAGCAGGACCAACAGCAGCAACAACAGGAACAGGAGCAGGAAGAACAGGACCAGCAACAGCAGCAACAGGACCAGCAGGAAGAGCAGCAGGAACCGCAGCAGCCTCAGCCGCAGGACGAAAAGGAGATGTCACAGGAAGACGCCGAGCGGATTCTAAACGCACTACGCGATGACGAGCAGGAAATCCAGGAAAAGATCAAGAGGCAACGGGCCGTTGGAGACTATACCGGAAAAGACTGGTAGCACCCAGGCGCCCGCGGGGTTCATTCTCACGGCCCTGCTGGTCGGCATCTTTGCAGTCGGGCTGACAGTGGCGGTGTCAGCCACACCCGATCTGTCGGTGAATGTCATGCTCGACAGGGACACGATCGGTCTTGACGAACAGGCACTGCTCCAGGTGGAGATATCCGGCGAGTCACAGAACCTCCCGGCTCCGGTTCTGCCCACTCTGCCCACGTTCGAGATTTATTCACAAGGGCGTTCCAGTAGTATCAACATTGTCAACGGCAAGGTGACGTCTTCGGTTGTCTACCGCTATCTGCTTCTTCCACAGAAGCCGGGGGTATTCCCGATAGACCAGATCTCCGTGGTTTACAACAACCGGCGTCACAAGGGTAATGCGGTGGAACTGACCGTCGTGGATGCCGGCAGCGCCTCCCCGCAGGAGCTTGAGGATCGCGCCCTTGATACCGAGGGCGATAGCCGGGACTACTTCATGGAGGCGGTGGTGGACAAGAAGGAGCCGTTCGTCAACGAGCAGGTCACTCTGACGCTGAAGTTCTATATTGCAGTTCGGTACTACGGCAGCCCGGAGTTGACGGAACCGACTACGACCGGTTTCTGGACTGAGGTGATCGGCAACAAGGCGCCATACTTCCAGAAAATCAACGATCGCAGGTACAAGGTCATCGAACGCAAGTATGCTCTCTTTCCGACCCAGACCGGCAAGCTGACCATCGGCCGCGCCGCCATCCGCACTACCGTGGCCGGCAAGCGCAGGCAAAAGCGCGATCCGTTTGACGTCTTTGATTTCGGCGACTTCTTCGGACGCGGGGTCGAGGTAACCGCTCGCTCAAGGCCGATCACGGTCGACGTTCAGCCTCTACCGCGAGCAGAGCGACCGGATGATTTCACCGGGACTATCGGTAGTTTCTCTATCCGGGTCAGCGCCGACAAATCGCAGGTGGAGGTCAACCAACCAGTGACCGTGACCGTCGCCATTACCGGCACGGGCAACATCAAGTCGGTGGCGGAACCGGTAATCCCGGAGCTGGATGATTTTCGGGTTTACCGTGCTTCCAGCAGTGAGAAGTTGTCCGCCAGCGGGGACAAGTTCGGCGGCACCAAGATATTCGAGGAGGTCTTCATTCCCAGGAGGCCCGGTACTCTGGAGATACCCGCCTTCAAGTTTAACTACTTTGACCCCGGCAAGAATCGGTACGTGACCGGTTCTACGCGGCCTATGCCGCTCATGGTCACCCGGCCGGAGGGCTACGTGGCCTCACAGGATCAGCCGTACGTTTCTCCGGATATGACTATCGGCAGCGAAGCCCGTGGTATAAGACACATCAAGTTCCAACTCGGCCAAGTGACTCCTCGCGGACGTGTGATTTTGCTGACGCCACTTTTCCTGTTGGTTAACTCCCTCCCAGTGCTTTTGCTGGCGGGGACAGTGCTACTGCGGCGGCGCCGGGAAAAACTGGCGGCCGACGTTGGTTACGCTCGCGCCCGCGGAGCGGCCAGGCTGGCCAGGAAACGGCTGGCGAAAGCCAAGACTCTGGCGCAGGTGCAACAGGCCGGTGAGTTCTACGCCGAGGTATACCAGGTCCTGACGTCATACATCGCCGACAAGCTCAACATCTCTCCGCACGGTCTCACAACCGAAAGTATCGCCGAACTCCTACGTCAGCGAGCCGCCGATGAAAAGCTCGTCGCCGATGTGAGTCGGGTTATTGAAGAGTGCGACTTCGCCCGGTTCGCGCCTGCCTCTCTCACTCAGCAGGATATCGACCGCTCTCTTGAGCAAGTGGAAACGGTCATGATAGGAATAGAGGGAGTTAGGTTTGCGTAGGTTGTGTTTTGCACTGGTGGCGAGCGCGGTGTTCGCAATGCTGCTCAGCAGCGCGGTTCGGGCGCAGACCGAGGAGTTCGCCGCAGCCAATAAGTTCTACGAGGAGAAAGACTATCCCAGCGCCATCAGGTTGTACCTCAGTGTCCTGAACCAGCATGGAGAATCGCCGACTCTGTATCTTAACTTAGGTAACGCCTATTTCAAGGCCGGAGACTTAGGTCACGCTGTTCTCTACTATACGAGGGCGAAGCGGCGGGATCCTTCCGATGAAGATATTGCTCACAATTTCATGTTCGCCCGGCAGTTCTCAAGGGTCCAGATGGAAGGTGTGCAACTCAACCCTATCAGCGCTTTTCTAAGTTCGATAGTGGACCCCTATCGGCTGGATGCCATGGCTTGGCTGACCTGTGCCCTTTTCCTTGTCTTCATGCTTTTCCTGGTGATTCGATACGGCCTGGGTGTTGTTTCTCCGGCTGTCCGTATTGGAGCAATAGTAGCTGTTGTGTTCCTGTTTGTTGTGGGGGGGCTGACGAGCTTCAAGTACCGCACCGACTATCTCACCCGCCGGGCTGTGATCATCGCTGACGAGTGTCCCGTGCGAACAGGCGCCTCTGAGCAGTCGGACATGGAACTGCAGGGTGCGCCGGGGTTGGTTGTAGAGATCATGTCCGAGACGAGCGACTACTACAATGTTCTTTTTGAAAACAAGCGGCGCGGCTGGGTGAAAAAGGAATTAGTCGCTGAGATATAGAGGGTTACGCGCGCCTGTCCGCCCTTTATTTGATTGACACCCCTTCACAGGCCTTCTATCTTTAGTTCCGAGTTTCTGCGAGAAGCCAGCGTAAATGACGTTATGATATGGAAGAATAAACAATTCTGGGGAATTCTCATTGCCATCGGCCTTCTTGCCTTTTGCGTGAAGGACGTCTCTCTTGGTGAGCTTCAATCCCTGTTCCGAAGGATTTCCTGGACATATCTGATTCTATCCGTGTTATGCGCTTACTTGTTCGCAATGTCCAAGTCGCTGCGCTGGAAGCTGATGGTGTCTCAGCATAGGCCGATCCGCTTCTTTCGCTGTGTTGCTCTCTACTCCGCCGGACAGATCCTGAATATCGTAATGCCCGCCCTGACCGGCCAGGTGGGCCGGATGTTTCTTTTCGCCCGGGAGGAGGGCCTCCGAAAGACGTTCGTCTTCTCGGCGATTATTCTTGAGGTTCTCTTTGACGCTCTCAGTCTGGTGATCTTCCTGTTCCTGACCTCGCTGGCGTTCGTTTTTCCAGAAGGCTACCGTTTCCTCAGCATCATTATCGCCGGCGTTACAATCGTGATCTTGATTGGGCTCTACCTGATTCTTCACCTTCGGCTTCGCCTTGAGGAGAGCGGTCGTCGCCATCTGCGCCACCGGTGGCCCGGGGCGTACATTGTCATTATGAAGTTCATTCGTTCGTTCACCAAGGGGATCGAGACCCTGCGCTCCAGCCATCACTTCATCGGGACTTTTCTGATATCGCTACTTTCCTGGACCACTCACACGTTTACGATCTATTTTCTGCTGATGGCTTTCGGCTTCGGCCTTCCGCTGGCTGCGGCTGCGGCGGTTATGATAATCAATACGCTGGCCCTGATGATACCCATTACACCCGGCAACGCCGGCACCTTCGAGGTAGCCGTGAGCGCAGCGCTGGCCGCCTTTTCGGTCGGACGAAGCGACGCCGTGCTCTTCGCAGTAGTGCTGCACCTCATCGACCTGTTGCCCCTGTTTACGCTTGGCTCCTTCTATCTGCGCATGGAGAAGGTCTCCATCCGCGAGATCAGATCCCGGCATGAGGACCGGACTATTCTGGACGAGGTCACTGAAGACGGCGTTCTGTCAGAGAACGGGGAACGCGTATGATACGCTCTTTTTTCTACCTGCCCGACAAGGGGGTCACCGTCGACGAAGGAATCGGCGACTTCGATACCTGGTGCCGTCGGGAAGGCTCGATACTCTGGGTGGATATGTGCAAGCCGACCGACGAAGAATCGTTTGTCCTGACCAATGATTTCCAGTTCCACCCGTTGGCCATTGAAGACGTGATTTCCGAGAAGCCGCGGACCAAGATTGATGATTACGACCGCTACCTGTTTCTGGTAGTTCAGGTGGTGGACTATGTCGGGCGGGAAGAAGGATTGAAAGTCAGCGAGATCGACATGTTCCTGACGCGGAATGCTCTGGTGACGGTTCACTACGACGATCACCGCCTCTGGGACTATCTATACGGCCGGGCCGAGAAGGACGAACGCCTCATGCGGCGCGGCGTCGATTTCCTCTTTCACGCAGTTGTCGATACGGTCGTCGATAACTACAACGCCACGCTGGATATCCTGGAGTACGAGATCGACCAGGTGGAGGAGGACGTTCTGGGAATGCCGGACGAGGATACCGTGAAGTCGATCTTCACTCTCCGGCGCGACATCCTCCAGTTGAAACGGATCGTCCTGCCCCAAAAAGAGGTTCTCAGCCAGTTGGCGCGGCCGCCCCATAACCTGATCAGTAAACAAGCCAGTGTTTACTTCTCGGATATCTACGATCATCTGGTGCGCATCAATGACGTGGCCGATTCCGAGCGGGATACGCTGAGTTCTTCCCTTGAGGTCTACTACTCCTCGGTGTCGACCAAGACCAATCAGATCATCAAAATACTGACCATCTTCACCGTCCTGTTCATTCCGCCTACCTTCCTGGTGGGTCTGTGGGGAATGAATTTCAAATACATGCCGGAGCTGGACTGGGAATACGGCTACCTGTTTTCACTGGCGCTGATGCTTAGTGTGGTGCTGGGGCTCATCGTATTCTTCCGCAGGAAGAAATGGCTTTGAAATCTCGCGTGGCGGGAAACAATGTCCTTTCAGGTCACGTAGTATTTACTTGACATGGCTGCCGCCGGCAGCAATTATAGATACTGACCGGTAGGTATTTACAGACTGTCCCATACGTCGGTCAGGGACAGACCGCGGGGTCTGCTGCCCACGGGGATAACTCCGTCATTCCGGGCTTGACCCGGAATCCAGGTTTTGTTCGAAGACTGGATACGGGCTTTCGCCGGTACGACGGATAGGACAGACCGCGGGGTTTGGCGCCCCAGGATATTTTGTGACAGTCTCTTTACAGATGACACCTGTCGTCAACTACGAATCTGAAGCCCGGGAAAGAGATGACGACCAAAATCAGGCAGAGCCCGAAGAGGCCGGCCGCGCAGCGCCGGCAACAGCTTCTGAAATCGGCCCAGCGGCTGTTTGTCAGAAAGGGGTTTCGCGCTACCACTGTGGAGGAGATCGCACGTAGAGCCGGTCTTACCAAGGGAGCCTTGTATTATCACTTTGATAACAAGGAGCACGTATTCCTTGAGGTGCTTAAGTCGGTCACAAAAAAGAACGAGGCGGCCTTTGCCGCCAGGCTTGAGGGCAAGGTCAGCCCGGCTGAGTTTCTAAGACTGTTTCTCGACATGCACAGTGAGTTCAATGCCAACGAATACGGGGAAATGATGGACATCTGGGTGCAGGCCTGGCGGATACCCCGCACCAGGCGCTATATCACCAGGCGGCTCAGGACGGTGCATCGGCGACTCGGGGGATACATCGACCCAGCTTATGTTTCTGACAAAAAATCGTTGCCGAGCCTGACCATATTCATTCTTGCCCTGGTTCATGGGCTTTCCGGTTTGAGAATGCTGGTGCCGGGAGTAGTAGACCTGGATGAGCAAGTCAGACTGTTCGAATCATTCACCGCCGGGAAAGGCAGGGGCGGCCGCAAGAGGAGTTTCAGGTGAGAGGATCATCCTTGCCTGGAGAGTTATCAATCCATGGAGACAAGCGCCGTCGGCGTCTGCCGTGGCTCCTCCTGAGCTTCGGCGCCGTGGCTGTCTTGCTGTCCGGGGTGAGCAGAGCCGACACGCAACTGACCGCGGCCGATGCTCGCTCCCGCGCGCTGGAATTCAACCGCGGTTATCTCAGCGCCAGGGAGGAAGTCAACAAGGCGCAGGGGGATATCGGCAGGGCCAGGGCAGGGGCGTTTCCGGAAATTACGCTGCATGGCGGCTATGCCCGCAATTTCGAGATTGCGTCTCTGTTCATTCCTACCGACGAGGGCACCATGGAGTGGAGGACCGGCTTCAAGAACAGCTTTAACGCCTCTATATCCCTCAGACAGCCGCTCTGGGAAGGTGGTAAGGTCTATACGGCCTACTCGGTCGCCAAACAATACAAGAGATACTCCGAAGCAATGACCGACGAAGTGGCCCAGGCAGTGGTCTGCAACGCGGAACTGTTGTTCTATTCGGCTATTCTGGAAAAGGCGCGTCTGGCGGTTCTGAACCAGGCTTATGAGACGTACACTCACAACCTTGAAGTGGTTGAGAAATTCTATTCCCAGGGGCTGGTGTCACGTTTTGAGCTTCTGCGGGCTAGGGTTGAACAGTCTAACCTCAAGCCACAGATGCTGGCGGCCGAGTCGCAGGTCCGTCTGTCCGAGAAGTGGCTCAAGTCTTTCATCGGCCTGGCTCTCGACGAGGCAGTGCGCCTGGTGGAAGAGCCCGACGATACGTCATTGGCTGACCTGCCGCCGCTGCAGACCTTTGTGGACTCGGCTCTGGCCGTGCGACCGGAGATAAGGCAGGCGGAGTTGTACAGCGACATGCGGCGCAAGGCGATCACGGTGGCGCGAGCCGGTTACTTTCCCAGCCTGGCCGCCGTCTCAACCTATAGCTGGCAGTCCCAGGCGGATGAGTTTACTATGAAGAGGAACACCTCCAAGTCGTGGACGGCCGGGATCGATCTGACCGTTCCCATATTCGACGGCGGTTTGACGCGCAGCGAGGTAGGCAAGGCCAGGGCGGAGCACCGGCAATCCCGGCTCGCGGCTCAGCAGTTGCGGGACGACATCAGGCTTGAGGTCGAGCAGGCTTACGACCGCCTGCTGCAGGCCAGGGAAGCCCTCGACACGCAGGGTGAGACGATTGCCGAGGCCGAGGAAGGTGTGCGTATCGCCAAGCTGCGCTATGAGGCCGGTGAGGGGACGTTGCTCGAAGTTCTCTCGGCCCAGACCGCTCTGACACAGGCGGGCACGACTCTGGCCGAAGCGACCTTTGCCTTCCGTAATGCTCGCGTCAGTCTTCAGAAAGCTACCACTATAGATATCGATGCGGAATGAGGATTATGCCAAAAACGAGGATTTCATTTGTCACTCCGGGTTTGCTGTTGACGGCCCTTTTGATACTGTCATGCAGCTCCGACGAGGTGGCCCAGAAGGAAGAGCGCCCGGTGTCGGTGAGGGCCACGGTCGTCAGTATATCCGATGAACAGGTGACCCGCAGTTTTACCGGTTCTCTCGAAGGTGAGAAACAGGCGGATATCTATGCCAAGATAGCCGAAGTAGTTGAGCGTGTCGAGGTTCGCGAAGGCCGGCGCGTGAGCGAGGGTCAGATGCTGATAATGCTGGACAAGTCGGGACCTTCTTCAATGTATCGTAACACCGAGTCTCTGTTCCGCAATGCCGAGAAGAACTTTCACAAGATGGAGTACCTTTATAAGGAGGGAGCCGTTTCCGAAGCGCAGTTTGACGCGGCCAGAACCGAATACGAGGTCAGCAGAGCCTCGTTTGAAGCGGCAGCCCGGCTGGTGGAGATTCAGTCGCCGATCAGTGGTATCGTGACTTCGCTGGACGTTTCCGTCGGGGATTACCTGAATCTGGGCCAGAAGCTGGCTACCATTGCCTCGGTGGATCGTCTGCGGGCGAAGTTCGGAGTCAATTCCCGCGACGTTGCCCATATCAACGAGGGTGACGCCGTCACGGTCTCGGCCGCAGAGATCGCTCATGGGGCCGAAGGGCGTGTCGTTTCGGTGTCCCGGTCAGCCGATCCTAACACCCGCGCCTTCCAGGTCGAGGTCCTGCTGGACAACACGGAGTTGCTCTACCGACCGGGGATGTTTGTCCGTGTTTCCACCGTTGTTGAGGAATTGCATGACGTGGTGGTGATTCCGCGCGACGCTGTCGTTGATCTGGACGGCCGCGAGACGGTCTTTATCGTCTCCGGGGAGATCGCCCACAAGCGCCCTGTGACCCTGGGCGTGGAACTGGACGGACGGGCAGTGATAACCGACGGCCTGAATGCCGGCGATACGCTGGTCACGCTGGGCCAAAGCTATCTGGACGAAGGCTTCAAAGTGAACGTCGCTGGGCTGGAGAAGAGCGGGCCATGAAGATATCAGATATCTCCATAAAACGGCCGGTCTTTTGCACGATGATGATCGGCGCCCTGCTGGTCCTGGGATTGTTCTCCTATTCCGATCTCGCGGTGGAGATGATGCCCGAGGTCGATTTTCCGTACATCGTAGTCCAAACCGTCTATCCGGGCGCGTCGGCGGAAGCGGTTGAGACGGAGGTCTCCGAGAAGGTCGAGGAGGCGGCCAATCAGATATCCGGGGTGCGCCATATTACATCGCAGTCGCTTGAGGGCTACTCGCTGGTAGTGGTGGAGTTTGAACTCGAGGTAGAAGGCACGGTGGCATCGCAGGACATGCGCGAGAAGGTGGCCGCAATTCGCGGTGACCTCCCTGAGGATATCGAGGAACCGATTGTGAGTCAGTTCGACCCGAACGCTCAGCCGATCATGTCGCTGGCGGTGTCGGGGCAGCGGTCGCCTCGCGATATCACCCAACTGGCCAAGGATGTTATCAAGCCGCGGTTGGAACCGGTACCGGGTGTGGGCGGCATCCAGTTGATCGGCGGCTCCGAACGCGAGATACGGGTCTTTCTGAATCCGGAGCGGATGGAATCATACGCCGTCACCATCGACGAGGTTCGCCGGAGCGTCATGGCCGCCAACCTGGAGATTCCCGGCGGCCGCATCGAAGAATTCTCACGCGAGTACCTGATTCGCACCAAGGGCCGCCTGACACGCGTGGCGCAGTTCGACTCGGTGATTGTCAAGAACGAGAACGGCACACCGATATACCTCAGCGATCTGGCCACCGTTGTCGACACCATCGCCGAGCAACGCTCCCTTTCCCGGTATAACGGCAATCCGGCCATCGGAATGGACATCATCCGGAAGTCCGGGGCCAACGTGGTTGAGATGGCCCGGCGCACGAGAGATGCGATAATCGCGCTGCAGAGCGAACTGCCGCCGGACATCAAGATCGAAATCGTCAATGACAACTCCGTATTTATCCGGGATTCGATCCACGAGATTGTCGTCAATATCCAATTGGGGACGATCCTGGCGGTGATAGTCATTTTTCTGTTCCTGCTTGATCCCCGGCCCACGATAATCACCGGCCTGTCGATTCCGATTTCAATCATTGCCACGTTTACGCTCGTCAAGTTCCTGGGTTTCTCCATCAATTTCATGACGCTTGTGGGTTTGTCACTGGCGGTCGGGATATTGGTCGACGACGCCATTGTTGTCATTGAAAACATCTACCGGCACCTCGATAAGGGCAAAGGGCCGTTCAAGGCGGCCTTCGACGGCACCAAGGAAATCGGCCTGGCCGTGTCGGCAACAACCTTCTCTATCATGGTGGTGTTCCTTCCGGTGGCGTTCATGGAAGATATCGTCGGCCGGTTTTTCTACCAGTTCGGTATGACGGTGGCGTTTGCGGTGCTGATCTCGCTGTTTGTGGCCTTCACGCTGACCCCGATGTTGTCATCACGCTGGCTTACAAAGGAGAGATCGCACGCGTCCACTCACCGGGGGGCGCTGGGCAGGCTCTGGTATTCCATCCGCGGCGTCCTCTCTATCTGGAATGCCGCTTTCGACCGCCTGAAACCATTCTACGAGCGAATCCTGGCTTTCTCGCTCAGGACACGCTGGCTGATTGTTATGATTGCCGCCGGTGTCTTTGTGATGTCGCTGGTGCTGGCCGGGATGTTGGGCAGCGAGTTCCTGCCGGAAACCGACGAAGGGAAAATGTACATCGCCATTAATGCTCCACCCGGTACCGACCTTGATGAGACTTCGGCCAGGTTTGCCGTGGTGGAGCAGATCGTCAATCAATTGCCGCAGGTAATCGGCGCCTATGTCACAATTGGAGGCGGCAACTCTCCGGTCAACGAGGGCCTCATCTTAGTACAGTTGACGGATGCGTCCGAGAGGGAAATCTCGGCCAAGCAGTTGATGGACTCGGTGCGGGTGCTGCTTGCCGATCTGCCGGGCGTCAAGACCTCCGTGTCCAAGGAGGGCGGCGACGAGCACGGCAAGCCGATCGAGATATCGATCCGGGGCGATGATCTGGCCACACTGACTGAGTTGGTTCACGAGGTGGAAAGAATCGCTCGTAATGTGCCGGGAGCAACTGACATCGACAACACCATGGAAGAAGGCAAGCCGGAAATCCTGGTCGGTGTGGACCGCAAGCTGGCCGATGATCTGGGGCTGAACCTGCAAGTCATCTCAACGACTATTCGCTCTCTGGTGGAGGGGGACGTGGTGACTCGCTTCAAGGAAGGAGACGAGGAATACGACGTCCGCATTCAACTGGGAGAACAGTTCCGCGGTTCGGTGCAGGATATCGGTCGCATCATGATCGAGAGCAACAAGGAGATTCCCGGCATAGAGACATTCCTCGTGCCGTTAGATCGGGTTGCCTCCCTGACCAAGGGGAGCGATATCGGCCAGTACGACCGCTTTGATCGTCAGCGTGAGGTGCGGGTCAACGGCAACGTGCTGGCAGGCTATTTCGCCGGTACCGTAACCGAGCAGATTCTGATCAAGGCGGCCAAGCTGGATCTGCCGCCCGGTTACGAGATCACGGCCGTAGGCATGCACGAGATCATGGAGAGATCGTTTTCCAACATATTCAAGGCATTGCTGCTGGCCATAGTATTCATCTATCTGGTACTGGCTTCGCAGTACGAGTCGTTCTTTGACCCTCTCTCGATCATGGTTTCCCTGCCGCTTTCGCTGGTGGGGGCGGTTCTGGGATTGCTGGCGTTCGGTACTTCCTTGAATATTATGTCACTGATCGGTATCGTGATGCTCATGGGGTTGGTGACCAAGAACGCCATCCTGCTCATCGATTTCGTGAAACAACATCGCGCCAGGGGTGTTTCAAGAACCGACGCCATACTCGCAGCGGGCCCCATCAGGCTACGGCCGATCCTGATGACGACCTTCGCCACCGTCTTCGGCATGCTGCCGCTGGCGCTGGGTATCGGTCCGGGCGCCGAGATGAGAGCCGGGATGGCTCGGGCGGTGATCGGAGGGATTATCTCCTCCACCGTGTTGACGCTGATCGTGGTCCCGGTGGTATACACAATCATTGATGATATCGCGGGGCTGTTCCGGCATAAGGAAAAGGAAATCCCGGGCGCTTCGTAACGGAGACCGGATGCGTTGCTTAGTAGCACCCAAAATCGCGATGGGCTATTCGCACCTCTACCTTAATTCCCCGGTTGGCCTGAGAAAGCTGGATTTGGAAGGAGAGCCGTTTCGCCCGCGCAAGATCATCTATGTCTCGTACTTCCGGAACGCCGACTTTTCGTTCCTGGTGGATATTTCCGTGCAGTTCGAGAAAAAGTGCGAGACCATGGCGGCCTACAAATTACAGTTTACCGGCCGCGTCACGACGACGCATGTCTTTCACCCTGGAATCAAGGTCCACGATCTGATGGGAGTGCGGGCCCCCCAATTAGGCCAACTGGTCAGGGTGCAGTATGCGTGGGCTTTCACGATCAGGGAGCAGATGCTCGTGGACGATCCGCAGAAACTCCCTGTGCGATCCATATAACAATCTTGACAGCGCCCGGAATTGCAGTCAGATTCCCGACAGGAGTTGAGCTTGAAACAGCAGTTGCCACATCTGATATCGGCGACGCCGGGCTGTCTGCGGCCAAATGAAGTCGTCGTGAAATGGATATTGCCTTGACGAGCATGACCAAATCGGGAAGCGATCCCACCGGAGAACTGTCACGCGGCCTGAGGATAACCTGGGCCGGAATGGCAGTCAACATCCTGCTGGCTGTGATAAAGACGTTAGCCGGTGTCTACGGCTCAAGTCAGGCGCTGATTGCCGACGGCGTACATTCGATCTCCGACCTGTTCAGCGATGTAATAGTCATATTTGGACTGAAGTGGGGCCGCAAACAGGAAGATGCCGGTCACCCGTTCGGTCACGCCCGCATCGAGACGGTGGCAGGTATGATAGTCGGGTTTGTCCTCTTAGCGGCGGGTTTCGGCCTTGCATACAAAGCCGTGTCGTCGGTCTATCACCATCAGGAATCGTCGCCCGGGATTCTGGCCATTGCCGCGGCGGCAGTGAGCATTCTTCTCAAGGAGTTAATGTACCGGTATACGGTTGTGATCGGCCGGCGGCTCAAGAGCCTGGCCCTGATCGCCAACGCCTGGCATCATCGCAGTGACGCGATCAGTTCGGTGGCGGTGCTGGTTGGTGTTACGGCGGCCTATCTTGAGCCTTCCTGGCATTTGGCCGATGCCTTCGCCGCTCTGGTGGTCTCCGTGTTCATTGTAAAAGTCGGCGGCGGGTTTATCTGGTCGGCGCTCAAGGAAGTGGTCGACACCGCCCCCGGTCAGGATGCGCTTGACGAATTGGCCGACACGGCCTCGCGGGTTGAAGGCGTGCGGCAGGTGCACGATATGCGAGCTCGCTATTCAGGCTCCCGGATCTTTGTTGAGATTCACATCGTGGTCCACCCGGACCTTACGGTGCGCGCCGGCCACGATATCGCCCGCAAAGTAAAGAGCCGCCTGCTTGAAGACGTGACGGACGTCGCTCACGTCATTGTCCACGTCGATCCGGAACTGAAACGGGAGAATCCCTGAGAGGGACTACAGGTATCCGAACCCAGCAGCTTGTTGAAAAAGAACGCTTAGGGGGG
>JAGLXI010000054.1 GCA_023132995.1 Candidatus Zixiibacteriota bacterium
CCATGATTCCCATGCCGAAAGTGTACATTGTTCCCAGCAAAGCTCCCAACGCCTTTGCCACCGGCCGCAATATCCAACATGCTGCAGTCGCGGCTACCGAGGGACTCCTGGAAATCCTCAACGAGGATGAACTGGAAGGAGTGCTGGGTCACGAAATAGCTCACATCATGAACAAAGACATGTTGATCGGCACCATCGCGGCGACTTTCGCGGGGGCTATCGGCATCCTGGCCTCCATAGCGCGCTGGGGCGCCATCCTAGGTGGGTATAGTCGCAGTAACGACAGCCGGGGCGGTGGTGGTATCGGGCTTCTTGTCGCTGCTATCGTTGCCCCCTTGATGGCCATAATCATCCAGATGGCCATTTCCCGACAGCGCGAATATCGGGCCGATGAACAGGGCGGACGAATAAGCGGCAAACACCTGGCGCTGGCATCGGCGCTGGCCAAACTTCACCGATCACCGGCTCGAATGCAACTGAGCAGACACCGTTCGACGGCCAACCTTATGATCGTCAACCCCCTATCGGGCAAAGGCCTCATGTCGGTCTTCTCGACCCACCCGCCGGTTGAGAAGCGCATCGAGAGGCTTGAAAAGCTTGCTCTGGAGGCGCCGTACCAAGGTTATGCAGGATAGTGAACAGAGCGACAGCTCCGACGTTCACCTACCGCTGACGGGAGTGTTTCCCTGATATGGACACCTCGTTGCTCATTGAGGTGCTGGCTATTTTGCTGTTGATCCTGGCCAACGGCTTTTTTGCTCTTTCGGAATTCTCGGTCATCGCCAGCCGCAGCAGCAAGCTCAGACAGAAGGTTCAGCAGGGGAAAAGCGGGGCCGTGGCGGCGGAGAAGCTTCACCGCAACCCGGACCGATTCCTGGCCACGATTCAGGTGGGCATTACTCTTTTTGGCACCCTGGCTGGTGTCGTCGGCGGTGCGACGATCGTGGAACAACTTGAACACCTGCTGCAGCAGGCCCCCCTTGCTTTTGTAGCGGGCACTGCCACGCCCATCTCGGTTGCTGCGGTTACAGTGGCTATCACTATCACGGCTGTTGTTCTCGGCGAACTGGTCCCCAAGTACCTGGCGCTCTCCTTCCCGGAACGTTACGCCCGCTACGTCGCCCGCCCGGTATTGATCTTCACCACCCTGACATCCGTCTTCTCACGCCTCCTGAGTGGCACTGCCAATCTGATCGTTCGTCTCTTCGGCGTCCGACCGGACCCAAGCCGATCAGCCGTAAGCGAGGAGGAGATCAACCTCATGATCTTCGAGGGCAGAGAGAAGGGCGTCTTTGACGAAACCGAGGAGAAACTGATCAGGTCCGTGTTCGATTTCGCTGACTCGACTGTCCGGAGGGCCATGACCCCGCGCACCGATGTTGTCGGAATTGAGATAGACACCAAGCCCGACCGCATCGTCGACACCGTCATCAACCACGGATACAGCCGCTACCCGGTGTACGGCGAAACAATCGACAACGTCATCGGCGTCCTGTACACCAAGGACCTGATACTCCAGAAGTTGGACCCGAAGTTGGTCATTCTGAAGGACCTCATCAGGAAACCGACCTTCGTCCCGGACTCTATGCCCCTGTCGAAGTTGCTACAGGAGTTCCAACGTCGTAAGGGTCGGTTGGCAGTCGTTCTGGACGAGTTCGGAGGGACGGCGGGAATAGTGACGCTGCAGGATATTCTCGAAGAACTGGTTGGAGAAATCCAGGACGAAGACTCCCTGCGACCGGCTGAACTGGTCAAACACTCCGAGACCGTCGCCTTTGCCGACGGTTCGGTCTGGCCCGGCGCAATCAACGAACTGATGAACAGCAGGCTTCCTGAGGACAAGGCGGAAACCCTGGCGGGGTTGTTCATCGACACCCTGGGGAGGCTGCCGGAGAAGGACGAAACCGTCCGGATCGCCGATATGAAAGTGACCGTTCTGGAACTGATTGACAAACGCTTGGCCCGACTCAGGCTGGAGAAAGTATCGCCCGGGCAGGACGTCGGGCCCGGTGAACGGCGATGAAGGCAATACTGACAGCGCCTTTGCGTTGGATGCGCGCTCTCTACGACTGGGTGCTACAGTGGGGTGATTCCAGGCACGGGCTGACGGCTCTTTTCTTTCTCTCGCTGGCGGAAGCGTCGTTCTTTCCGATTCCACCTGACGCGCTGCTCATAGCTCTCTGTATGGGGGCTTACCGGAAATGGTTTCGCTTCGCGCTGGTCTGCTCGTGCGGTTCGGTGATCGGCGGCGTGTTGGGTTACCTTATCGGTCACTATGCATTCGAACTGATCGGCGAGAAGATGCTGACGCTGACAGCGTCGCTCTCCGGCAGCGATCCCGCCGAACTGCTCAATAGCGCCCGCTACTGGTTCAATGAGAAAGAAATGCTGGGGATGCACGTGGGTTCCTGGGCGGTGGGTATTGCCGGTTTCACGCCGATACCTTACAAGGTATTCACGATTTCGGCCGGGTTTTTCAACATGGCCTTCATCCCGTTTCTTCTCGCCTCCGCCATCAGCCGCTCTCTGCGGTTCTTCATTGTGGCCGGCCTCATAGGCTTGCTGTATCGCAAGTACGGCGAACGCATCCGGCAGATCATCGACCGATACTTCAATCTGCTGGCGATTGCGTTTGTGGTATTGCTGATACTTGGATTTGTTGTGGTCGGATCGCTCGGCTCGGAGTGAGTTCATTTCGACATGGGGATGGTGTGGTGCTGCCTGCTGATTCACCCACGATTCAGATATGCTGTGCACGGGACAAAAGCGTCCAGCCCCGCCCCTTTACCAACTGTACTCGGCGCTGACGCGGAAGGTCTCGTCCAGATCACTATGGTGCAGATAGGCAAGA
Organism: Candidatus Zixiibacteriota bacterium; assembly: GCA_023132995.1. Classification (GTDB taxonomy): domain Bacteria; phylum Zixibacteria; class MSB-5A5; order GN15; family FEB-12; genus JAJRTA01. The sequence goes on from JAGLXI010000054.1 coordinate 2,852, forward strand.
TCAACCGTGAGTTTGCTTACGTCAATCCCGACACCGGTGGTGAAACGACCCATGTCGAAACCAAGCCGCCCGAAAACCATCCCCCGGTAGTCAATCTCGCATCCGAAATGGCCGTCAAGCGAAGCCGAGCCGGCAGATAGCTGGGCCGCCTCGCCGAGGTTTTCAAACTTCACGTCACCGGCGGCGGCAAAGCGACCGGTGAAGTCGCGGTGGGTGTGCTCAAGCAGGAGACCCGGCTTGATAGTAGGGTAGATCGACTCGGTGCTGCCGGATGTTTGAAAGCCCTCGCCGGTGTAGCTCGGATATCGAATGAACCCGGTTGTGATATCGGTCACCATCAATCCGAGTCGGAGATACGCGCGGGGTTGATACAGCAGCCCGGCGTCGACCGTCAGCCCCTTGCCCGATACCGGTCCGATGTCGCGGTAGATGATCTTGAAGGTGATACCGAAATCGATCTTCCCGGCGATCCTCCCTCCCACCGCCGCGGCCAGCAGATAGTCACCGTGCGATTCCTCGCGCAGGACGTATGGGCGCTCGAACTCGTTCAGCTTTGTAATTTTGATTCCCCCGCCGCCTAAGTAGTAGACGTAAAACCCGAACGAGTGGATAAACGAGTTCGCTCGGACGCGGGAATTGGTGTAGGCGGCAAAATCATGGTTCAACAGTGAACCGAATGTCTCGGCGTGCATGGCGGTGAGATGTCGGCCCTCAAGAAGGTTCATCCCGGCCGGATTCCAGTAGGCGGCTGTTCCATCGAACGGCCCGGCCGCCACTGCACCTCCCATCGCCAGCGCGCGCGCGCCGACACCAAGCGAGAACGGATCACCGGCGTACTTGGCTGCCCCCAGATTGGGGCTGCCGAGAGCAAGCACAACCAGGATCACCAGGGAATGTCTGTACATGGATGCCATAACTGTCCACATCTTATACTATCGAACCACAGCCGGGCCGTGAGGCACGACAGACAACCATCCAATTAGCACAATCAGCAACTTTCACGCCCATTATGCAAGTTGGAATAAATCGCCGCTGGTGTGACGTGTGATTTTTGTGGGGTTTCGTATGCAACCGCAAGGTCTTTTGGATGGAATGGCCCATTGACAAAACAGGCTTTGGGGGCTATTTTGGAGGTTAGAATTGATCAGGCGGTGGGTCTGAAACCAACTTGATCTCATCGAGGAATAAATGCGCAAGTATTTGCTTTTATCGACGTTCGCTTCCGTTGCCGCGCTGTTGGTGTTTGCCTGCAGCGATGACAGAAGCTCCAACAGCCTCGACCAGAAGGTCCCGGTATCCGGCACGGTTTCCATCTATTCCTGCACCTTTTTAAGCCGTGTCGAACCACCACCGGACGACGACGACATCTACAGTGACACATCGCTGTACTCTGTGGAGACGGGCCGGGTGGCGGACATTGTGTTTGTCGGGGTCGACGGGTGCTCCACTATGGCTCAGACCGACGACTCCTCCGCTTTTGCTGTGTCTGTCGTACCCGGATTGTATACCATCAGGGTCGAGACCGATCACACCCGTCCCGATCTGTTCGACAGTGTGATGATCGCCGCCGACACGAATCTGCCCCTGATCATCCGCTACGACTTCACGCACACCAACCTGATCTACATCGGCTTCTGTGATCAAATGGCTATGATAGGCGAGGACGCCGAGCGCGAGTACCTTCGCAAGCTGGACGACTCTATCGGCGGTATGCTGATCGTTGAGGATGCTATGAGGTTTCACCCGCCACAGGAAGGGTCCTGCGTTCTTTACAGAATCCACACCACTTCGGAGTTCCGCCTTTGGGAAGTGATAGAAGCGGTCGTCGGGCAACTGTTTATCAGTGGTGACTTTCCCGACAACGTGATAATGTCCTTGCCCACCTACGGCCTGTGCCCGGAGGATTTTGTCGTCATTGGCTGGGATCCCGGCGATCCCGGAGATAGTAGCTGGACACCGCCCGAGATAATCTTTGGCGACACGATCTTCATACCTCCAAACGGCGGCGGGTGAGCGTTGGCACCAAGCAGCCGACCCGTCACGCAGGAGTCCGCGAGTTCGAGTCTCGTCAACCCCGCTTTTTATTGTCACACAACAACTTATGGGGATTGTTAACAAGCCTCCCAATATGTGCTACTTGCCGCCTACCGCATTGGCTGGCGTTTGCCGTAGGTTAGCGTTCGCCATAGCCATTCGAGCGGTCCGAAACGGAAACGGGTCATCCACAGGTCTGACGCCATAATCAGTACCACCCAGATCGTTACTGTAATCGCCAATTGACCCCACCGCGGTATTTGTCCGAACAGGCCGAATCCATGCCCGTAGAACAGAGTGGTGCAGATAAGCGTCTGCAAGATGTAGTTGGAGAACGCCATCCGGCCAACCCTGGCCAGTGAGCGTCGGATACAGCTCAACCATTGGTTTTTGCACGACAGCATCCAGAACGACAGATAGGCCGCCGCCACCAGCAGAGAACCCCAGTAATTGGGCAGCATGCCGCCATAGAGTGAGTATTTCAGCGACCAATCATGAGCGATATGCTGACTGGCCCCGTAACCAATTAAGGGAAGACCAACCACAAACCCTATCAACAGCGTCACTGTATAGAACCGATTCGACTTCTCAGCCGAGATTATACCCCACTTCATAAGCGCCATGCCAGCGAGCATGACACCGATCGTGCGCCAGACGCCGAAACTCAGATAGACAAACGTATGCAACATAAGCGATCCTTGTACCCGTTCGCTCATTTGATCGAGCCAACCACCCCGGAACGCCTCCAGTCGCTGCGCTATCACCTCGGCCGACGGGGTCCAGTATTGGGCGTTTCCCGTGATCGCTTCTGGCGGCCAGAACGGCATACTCCATTGAATCAGGGCGTAGATGCCGGTACCGATCAAAAGCAGCAACAAAGACCAAAACAGTAACCAGCCGGGTCGCACTCGCCAGAAAAAGTAGGCCAACAGAGCACTAAGACTGTACCAGACCAGGATGTCGCCGTGCCACAGCATGTAGGCGTGTATCAGGCCGAAAAGCAGAAGCCAAAGGATACGGCGATAATGCAGACTGGCCGGACTGTAGCCTCTCTCTTCGATACGCCGGGCCATGAGTACAATGCCAGCCCCAAAGAGCAGCGTGAACAAGGTCATAAACTTGGTGTCGAAGAACAGGTGGGAGACCAGCCAGACCGCGAAGTTAATCCCGGTCCAATCGCCGAACACGGTCGGGTTGAAGTAGGCAGGATCGACCATGGAATACGATTGGATGTTCATCACCAGGATGCCTAACACAGCAAAGCCGCGTAGGACATCGATCGATTCAATGCGTCTCGAGAGTCCGACCGGCGTCGCCGGTTCCTGAGTGGTTATGTTCGAAGGTCGGGCCTCTGGCATAACTTCGGCTCCGTAATGGTGGATGACTGATAATCGAGTATACGCAAATGATCGCAAGGCGCAATAGTAAACACCATTGGATCACCCCAGATTCTGGTCAGGTCCAGGGACATGATTGATACGGTCGCTCCATGGGATTGTCCTTACTGGATCGCCAGTGACCTACCCCCCATGTATTGGTCCATTTTGAGAATCAAAACACTGGTTCTGAGGCTACTCACGCGGCCGAGTTCGCGATCACCCAGTTGCGGAACTCGTATCGTAGACCCCGCTTTGATTTTGATAGCCCACCGTAAGGCGGGGCTTTTGTGTTTTGAGGGCGGTGGATAACATTACGATCATAGAGAAAGCGGCAGACAGAATGTCTGCCACCCACAAAAACATCTCACTCGTTCAGGATGAACTCAACGCTGTATGTCACCCACACGCTGATGGGGCGGCCGTTCTGAATGCCGGGAGTGAACCTGTTCTTGTACGCCGCTTTCACCGCCGCCTCATCCAGCATAGTGCTTCCGGATGACACATAAGCCAACGCCTGGCGCACACTGCCATCCTTGCCTACAAGGGCCTGTATAATCACCAAGCCTTCCGTGCCTGCCAGCTTGGCCAGTCGCGGGTAGTCAGGCTGTTCGCGGAAGATCATCTCCGGTCGTTTCTCCATAGGTACGAACTCGGTGATCTCCGGTATGGGATCATCGCCGAGATCGACAATAATATCCATCCCGTCGGCAGGAATATCACCGCTGGATCGTCCGAACTCGGCCAGGTCCTGCCGGCTGGCAATGACGACATTCTCATCGATCATTTCTTCATCAGGCACCGGCGTAGGAATACCGACCCTCGCCTGGGCCCTCTGAGGCGTGACGACTCGGACCTGAGGCTCGCTGCGTGTAATGCTCGGAGGGGGAATTAACTCTATGGAGATCATCCTTCCGCCTACCGGCGGTGTGACCACCTCCGTCACCGAAAGAGCATTCACTAACCAGGCTGTTCCCAGAATGGACAGGACCAGCAGGACTGTCAGGCCGTTGCTGATCAGCATGTTGCGTTGGTACGAAGCCTTTAGGAGACTCGCTCCATAGGGCGTATAGACAACGTTATTGGCTGAAGTCATAACAGATCACCTCACTCTCATGCCTCACACGAGGCCTCCCGGCCAATTGATCACTCCTTGCTGCAAACGGCCCTCATTGAGAAAGACGAACGAGAGCAGTGATTGTTCAGCCCGGACCACGAGAACAACTTGTTTCCGTGGGCGTCAGCCCCCCCAATGAGGACGTCTGCCCCTGCTGTTATTCGTTGAAATCGCCGGGCTGCTGCCCTATTCTGTTACTATGAAGTGGTCATCGCTGTTTCTCCTGTTGCCGGTTCTTTTCTGGGGGTTGTCGTATATCGCCATCAAGGTGGTACTCCGGGAACTGGAGCCGGTGGAGATGATCGCGGCGCGTTTCCTCTTAGCCACGCCGGTGCTGTATCTTATCATCAGGGGCAAGGGGCTCAAGGTCTGGCCGGTGGAAAAGATGGGCAAGCTGTGTGTGGCCGCGTTACTTGTTTTCCTTCATTTCTGGGTGATGGCTCACGGCCTGAAAGAAACCTCCGCCTCGAATACGGCGTGGATCCTCACCACAGCGCCGATCTTTGTCGCCATCCTGGCTAAAGCCTACTTGAAAGAGGCGTTCAACGCCTACCAGTGGCTGGGTATGCTCGTCGCCTGCGCCGGTGTTGTCGCGCTGACGTCCGAAGGCAGCCTGTCGAACCTGGCCTGGATCAGCTCGCGCGGTGACGTGATAGTGCTCGGCTCATGCCTGACCTGGGCCTTGTACACGGTGGCCACACGGGAGATTACAGGCAAAGTCCACCCGCTGGTAGCTACATTCTGGATGACCGGCATCGCCGGACTGGTGTTTATCCCTTACACCCTGGCCACCAGCGGCATCGGCGTTTACCTTGATATGCAGCCAATCACAGTGCTGAGCCTCATCTTTCTCGGTGTATTCTGCCTGGCGGTGGCGTTCTGGCTGTGGGCGGAAGGGCTGTCGCGCCAGAGTTCGGCCGAGGTAGGAACGTACCTGTATGTCGAGCCGCTGTTTGCCATGATTTTCGCCTCGGTCCTGCTGGACGAACCCATCACCATCTGGTTGTTGGTCGGGGCGGCGCTTATCAGCCTGGGGGTATATATCTCCGAGCGCCACGGCCGCGTCAAACTTCATGAACATGACGTCTAAAATCCGGCAGCCGATTACGTCGCGGTCAGGTTCGCTGATCTGACTCGGGGTGCACGACTCTCTCGGCTGCGAATTTGCGGTAAGCCTCGTGTTGAATGCGATCATGCTCCCATTTGAATATGGACAGGCGACAATCGGCAAGAGACTGGTATCTGAAAACCTCGCTGGCTTACCTGGGTACTCCCTACCTGTGGGGCGGTGACGACCCTTCCGGCTTCGATTGCTCTGGCTTCGTGGTGGAGTGCCTTAAGAGTTGCGGGTTGCTCAAGGAGACATCCGATCATACTGCGAACGGTCTGTGGAAGCTGTATGAGGAGAAGGCGATCCAGCGACCGGTTCGAGGCGCATTGCTTTTTCACTTGAGCAGTCTCGGCACGGCTACGCATGTGGTGATATGTCTTGATGAATATTTTCAGGTAGGCGCCGGTGGGGGCAGCCGCCGGACTGTGGATTGCCCGACCGCCTGGAGAGACAACGCCTACGTCAAGATCAGACCCATCCGGTTTGACTCACAGACAATGCGAGTGGCCGACCCTTTTCTATGATCGCCTGAGAGTTCACCACGCGACGCACTATCGCATTCTTTGTCCGGCAGCTTTATGCTCCACTATCCGGTAGCACGGTTTCGGCAGTCAGCCGACGGAGATCGCTGCCGCTCGGACGCTGGAAGACACGCAGGTCAAACATCGGGATCACCGCCAGGAGATGGTCGAAAATATCAGCCTGGATTGCCTCGTAGCTGGCCCACTCCTGGTCGTTGCAGAAAACATATATCTCAAGCGGCAGACCGTGTTCGCCGAGGGGCAACTGCCGCAGCAGGAATGTCATCGCCTGGTGGATCTTGGGGTGACACCTGAGATAGGCGGCGGCGTATGCGCGAAAAGTGCCGACATTGGTCATGTTTCTGCCATTCACCAGTAGCGACGTGTCGACGTCATGTTCGCGGTTGTA
>JAGLXI010000055.1 GCA_023132995.1 Candidatus Zixiibacteriota bacterium
GGTCGAGCATCTCCTCGGTGCAGAACCGGATGCTATTTATATCGATGTTGATGGAGCGCTTGATCCGCCTGCCGCCCGATTCCGACATGCCGCGCCAGTTCTTGAACGAATCGGAGATCAGCGCGTAGGCAGGAATGGTGCTGATCGTCTTGTCCCAATTGTGGATCTTGACAGTGTTGAGACTGACATCAATCACGTCGCCGTCGGCACCGTACTTGGGCATCTCGACCCAATCTCCAATACGTACCATGTCGTTGGCCGAGAGCTGAATGCTGGCTACCAGGCCGAGGATCGAGTCCTTGAAGACCAGCAACACCACCGCGGTCATGGCGCCGAAGCCCCCAAGCAGCCACCCTACTTCCTGGTTCAAAAGAGTGGCAAGGGTGATGAGACCGACAAGAACCGCCGCGATGATCTTGACGATCTGAATGTAGCTTTTGATCGGCTTTTGCTTTGAGACATCGAATGTCTCGTAGATGTCGACTACCGCACTGAGAAAGGCAAAGAGGGTGTAGAGTCCCACCAGAAGAATGTAGGCCACAGCCAGACGCTGAATGACCATTGCCGGCGTCGGCCCAAACAGGATCGCACCGTAGTATATGACCAATGCCGGCGCCAGGTGCGACAGACGGGAAAATACATGGCGTCCCATCAAGGCGTCATCCCACCTGGTGGGTGTCTTGCGAACGAAATACCTGACGGCTGCCAGAAGGACTCCCTTAGTCGCGAAATTGGCCAGCACAGCCAACAGGGCCAACGCCAGAGCCACCCCGAACCAACTTAGCCAGCCGGCTATCCCTTCGGGAACGCCCTGCTCTATCAGCCAGAAGCTCCAGCGTTCGATCATTCCACTTACCTCGACGCGTTTGTTATTGTTGCTACTTCCTCACAAGTAGACCGCGAGGGCTGACAAAAGCAATCATTAAATGGGGGCTCTACCGTCGCAAGGAAGATAGAATCGACAGCTGCCGCGTCATGGCAATGGCGGCGGATTTCTGCCACTCAAGCGCGTGTAGACCTTCTCGGCGTACCGGTCGGTCATACCTGCGATGTAGTCGGCAATAACGATCTGGGTCTGCTGACCCTCAAGCATACCCTGGAATCGGAGCGGCATCAGCCCTGGATCAGCCATCAGCCTCTCAAACAAAGTGCTGACAATGTCGCCGGCGCGCCGGGACATAGCTACCAGGCGGGGATGGTCGTACAGACGGTTCTTCAGAAACATTTTAAGAGACGCAACCAATTCCCGCATGGGCGGAGAATAGCCACAGATATTCTCCCGCGAGGCGCGGACGGCCCGAAGATCGGCAATCCCCAGTCGCCGAATCCTGGCCTGGGTTTCGCTCAGAACGTCGATGGTCATCCGATCCACCAACCGCCTGACCAGCGCGTACCGGGCGTAGTCTTCCGATAGCCCCGCCTTCCGGATGGAGTCATGGCCTGCCAGTTCGGCGAAGAAGTCGCTCTCTCCAATATCGTCGAGACTGATCACACCCGCCGATAGGCCATCGTCGATATCGTGCGAGTTGTAGGCGATCTCGTCGGCGATGTCAACCAGCGCCGCTTCGAGTGTCGGCTGTTCGTCGGCGTTGAACTCCGGGAGTGATAGCCGCACACTGCTTTCGTGTTTGGCTATCCCCTCGCGTACTTCGAATGAGAGGTTCAGCCCCGGGTACTGTGGGTAACGCTGTTCGAGAAGGTCCACCACGCGCAATGATTGCCGATTGTGGTTGAATCCGCCCAGGTGGGAAAGTAACCTGTTTAAGGCTTCCTCGCCGGAATGCCCGAAAGGAGTGTGGCCAACATCGTGCACCAGCGCCACCGCCTCGGTGAGGTCCTCATTGAGACGCAGGTTGCGCGCCAGGGTGCGGCCGATCTGCGCCACCTC
>JAGLXI010000056.1 GCA_023132995.1 Candidatus Zixiibacteriota bacterium
CCGTTTCGATCTGGCCCGGTTCGGTATGGAGGTGATGCGGCCGTCACCAAGGCAGGCGGACCTCATGATAGTGGCCGGTCGCGTGTCAATGAAGATGGTCCCCGTGATCAAGACCCTTTACGAGCAGATGCCCAACCCGAAGTGGGTGATCTCGATGGGTTCCTGCGCTTCCTGCGGCGGCGTGTTCAACAACTACGCCGTGTTGCAGGGAGTGGACAGGATAATACCGGTTGATGTCTATATCCCCGGCTGCCCCCCCCGGCCGGAACAGTTGATAGACGGGATCCTCAAGCTTTTTGCGAGGGTCGAGAAGGAATCGCTCAAGGACCAAAGAGAAGAATGGGGCAGAAAAGCGGTGTGAGTCGGTCGACTTCGCTAAGCCGATTCCCGCCGGGCAGGGTTTGTCAATATCTGTCTCGGGGACGTTAGGATGGAAGAGAACATACGGGGTTTTCTCAAGGAACGGTTCGATGACGCCGTCATCGGTGAAGATAACTTCCGCGGCGAGCAGGCGTTTCGGATCAAGCCGGAGTCGCTGATCGATGTCTGTCAGGCTCTCCTTGAGGACGTCGAGTTGGATGTCAGGTATCTCTCCGATATCACGGCAGTCGACTGGCTCGGCCATGAGCGCGCGCGGGACGGCCGCTTCGAAGTCGTCTACAACCTGTACTCGCTTTCCAGTTGGCACCGCTTCTTCCTGAGTGTTCGCCTGGAATCAGAGGGACCGACCCTCAGGTCGCTGACCGATCTGTGGCCGTCGGCCAACTGGCTGGAGCGGGAGGTCTACGATCTGTTCGGGATAGAGTTCACCGGCCATCCCGACCTGACGAAGATCCTCACCCCCGATGACCTGGAAGGTCACCCGCTGCGCAAGGACTTCCCCCTTACATGGGAGCAGCCGACTTTCGGTTGGAACAAGGACGCGCCGCCGGAGGTGATCAGGTAATGACCGAAACCAGGACCGTCACCCTGAACATGGGGCCTCAACATCCCTCCACCCACGGTGTATTGCGGCTGGTTCTGGAGCTTGACGGCGAGAGGGTTGTCTCCGCCAGACCGGTAGTGGGTTATCTCCACACCGGTATTGAGAAGACCATGGAGTCGAAGCTCTACTACAAGGCGCTCCCGTGCACGGACCGCATGGACTATCTCGCGCCGATGTCCAACAACCTCGGCTACTGCCTGGCGGTGGAAAAGCTAATGGATATCGAGGTGCCGGAGAAAGTCAAGTGGGCGCGGGTCTGTCTGGCCGAGTTGACACGTATCAAGTCACACCTGGTGTGGCTCGGTACGCATTCGATTGACCTCGGCGCCATGTCTATGCTCCTGTATACGTTCCGCGAGAGGGAGTCAATCATTGACGTTTACGAGGCCTGCGGCGGCCAGCGGATGATGACCAGCTACATCCGTATCGGCGGTCTGGCTCATGAACTGCCGCCGGATTTCGAAAGCAAGGTGCGCCGGGCCGTCACGGAAGTCTCGGAACACCTCGGCGATTATGAGGCCCTGCTCACGAAGAACCAGATATTCATCAATCGCACCAAAGGCGTGGCCGTGATATCGGCCGAAGACGCCATCGCCTGGTCGCTGTCCGGTCCCATGCTTCGCGGCAGCGGCGTTAAGCACGACCTGCGCAAATCCAACCCCTACAGCGGCTACGAGAACTTTGATTTCGACATAGCGCTCGGCAGGAACGGCGACGCGTACGACCGTTACCTTCTGCGCCTGGAAGAGATTCGCCAGTCCATTCGCATTATCAAGCAGACCCTGGACGGTATGCCGGAGGGGCCCTATCGCGCCCGTGTGCCGGGAGTCGTACTCCCCCCCAAAGAGGATATCCTGTACAAGATGGAATCGATGATATTCCACTTCAAGATCATTACCGAGGGGTTCAAAGCGCCCGTGGGATCGGTCTACCAGGCAATTGAGGCTCCCAAGGGAGAGCTTGGCTTCTACATCACCGGCGACGGCACCAACAAGCCGCGTCGGGTACGCGTGCGACCACCGTCCTTCGTCAACTTGGCGGCGCTCCCGTGCCTGGTTGAGGGTTCGCTGTTCGCTGACGTTGTCTGCGCCATCGGGACTATTGATATTGTTCTCGGAGAGGTTGACCGATGATCCTTACCGAAGAGTCAATCGCTCGCATCAGGGAAAAGGCGGCCCGGTATCCAATCCGGAAGTCGGCCATTCTTCCCGCGATTACGGTCGCCTATCGTCAGGTCGGCTATCTCAGCGAGGAAATCTACGGGGAGGTGTCGCAGATAATCGGAGTACCGGTGGTGGAGGTCGCCGAGGCGGCGACATTCTATACCATGTTCCCGAAACAGCCGGTGGGAAAGTTCCTTATTCAGGTGTGTCATAATATCTCATGTTCCCTTCTGGGGGCCGAGTCTCTTATCAGCTACCTCGAGGAGAAACTGGAAATCAAGAAGGGCGAAACCACCCCGGACGGGCTGTTTACGCTGGTTACGGTTGAGTGTCTCGGTTCCTGCGCCACGGCCCCGGTGATGCAGATAAACCAGGATTACTACGAGAACCTCACCCGTGAAAAAGTGGACGGGATACTTGAGGAGTTGAGGTCCAAATCGTGACGTTCTATTCACCGGTGATAACAAACGCCGCGGAAGTGGCCGGCAGCGAAAAGCTACACCTTCTCCGGTACGTCGAGGACCCCGACCAGCACAAGGTGGAAAAGTTCGAGGAGCACGGGGGGTATCGGGCCTTAAAGAAAGTCCTGGGCGGTATGCCTCCGGAGAAAGTGATCGAGGAAGTAAGAAACTCCGGGCTACGAGGCCGGGGCGGAGCCGGGTTCCCGGCGGGCGTGAAGTGGGGGTTCGTGCCCAAGGATTCCCCCCAGCCGCGTTATCTCTGCTGCAACGCCGACGAATCGGAGCCCGGTACGTGCAAGGACCGGGTCATTATGGAACGCGACCCTCATGCGATCATCGAGGGAATGGCGATTGCCGCCTATGCTATCGGTTGTCACCTGATGTTCATCTATATCCGCGGCGAGTTCGGTCATTGCATCGAGCGCATGGAAAAAGCGACCGAAGAAGCATACGCGCGGGGCCACTTGGGCAGGAACATTTACGACAGCGGCTATGATCTTGATATGATCGTTCACAGCGGCGGCGGGGCGTATATCTGCGGCGAAGAAACGGCCCTGCTAAACTCGATCGAGGGCGAGCGCGGGATGTCGCGCATCCGGCCGCCCTTTCCCGCCATTGAGGGTCTGTACGGCTGCCCCACGATTGTCAACAATGTTGAGACGCTTTCGGCGGTGCCCCATATAATCAACCGGGGAGCCGACTGGTACAAGACGATGGGTACCGAGAAATCAACCGGGTCCAAGATTTTCTCACTGAGCGGTCATGTCAACCGGCCCGGCAACTACGAGGTGGAACTCGGTTTCCCTCTCAGGCATTTGATCTACGACCCCGCCTATGGTGGCGGCATTCTCGGAGGCAGGAAACTCAAGGGCGTCATCCCGGGAGGGTCCTCGACCCCGTTCCTGACGCCGGAGATGATAGATGTCAACCTTGACTATGAGTCGTTAGCCGAGGCCGGTTCCATGCTCGGCAGCGGGGCGGTAATTGTATTCAACGAGGACACCTGTATCGTCTGGGCCATCCTCAAGCTGATTCACTTCTACCGCCATGAGTCCTGCGGAAAGTGCACGCCCTGCCGCGAGGGCACCGCCTGGCTGGAGCAGATAATCCGTCGCATCGAGCGCGGCCAGGGCAAACCGGGTGACATCGAGCACATCGAGGAGATCTGCGACAACATCCTGGGCCGCACCGTGTGCCCGCTGGGTGACGCCGCCGTGATGCCGATTCAGTCGGCGATAAAGCTCTGGCGCGATGAGTGGCAATACCACGTTGACAACAAGAAGTGCCTGGTGAAATCGGAGTTCGCCCTCAGGTAGAACGAAAGATGGCTGAAGATACGACAAAAAGCACCCCGGTCGAGGCAAAGGCAGATACGATAAGCCTCACCATTGACGGACGGGCGGTGACCGTCCCCAAGGGCACGACTCTTCTTAATGCGGCCGCATCGCTGGGGATTTACATTCCTACTCTCTGCTGGCATCCCAAGCTGAAGGCGGTAGGGGCCTGTCGCGTATGTTACGTCGAAGTGGAAAAATGGCCCAAGCTGGCGGTCGCCTGCGCCACTGAGGCGACCGATGGCATGGTTGTTCACACCGCCTCCGACCAGGTGAAGAAGGGCCGACGCGCGGTTATCGAGTTTATCCTGGCAAACCACCCGCTCGACTGTCCCACCTGCGACCAGGCCGGCGAGTGCGAGCTTCAGAATGTGACCTTTGCCTATTGCATTGACGACTCCCGCTTTGAGTTCCGGAAATCCCGGTTCGTCGAGGAGGGTATGACTACGACCTTCGACGATCTCAGGATCGGCCCCGAGCTAATCCTCAATCGCAACCGCTGTCTGCTTTGTTACAAGTGTGTCCGGGCCAACAAGGAGGCCTTCGGTGAGCATGATCTCGGTGTCTACGAGCGCGGCAACATCACGCGGATCGGCCCCGCTCCCGGTCGGCAGGTAACTAACCCCTTTTCCGGGAACCTGGCGGAGATCTGCCCGGTGGGCGCCCTGACGAGCGCCGACTGGCGCCACAAGATCAGGGTATGGCTGACAACGTCGGTGCCTTCGGTGTGCAATTTCACAAGTTCCGGTAGTAACATCCTGCTTTATAAAGAGGATCACAAGAACCACATCTATCGGACCACTTCCCGAACCAACGACGATATCGACGATGGCTGGTTGGCCGACGTCTCCCGCTACGGCTACCAGGTGGCGACTTCTCCGGAGCGGCTGCCTGAACCGCTGATAAAGAAAGACGGCAAACAGGTCCCGGCTTCGTGGGAAGAAGCGATGGAACTGATACACAAGCGGTTCACGGAGATCCAGCAAACGATGGGCCGGGTCTGCATCGGCGGGTTGATCGCTCCCAACCTGGATAATGCCTCCCTGTACGGTTTCTCCAAGTTCTTCCGCACCGTTCTCAACTCCAACAACATTGATTTCCGGTGTGACTACCCGATGTTACCCTCGGTCGGAGACTCCGTTTTCTCGCGCCTCTGCCGGCAGCCCTTCCGCATTGCCGACATCGACGATTCCGATGTGATTGTCGCTTTCGGGTCCGACCTGATCAGGGAACACCCCAACGAATACCTGCGCATACGCCGGGCGCGGACTTTTGGAAAACCGCGGATTTATTCCATCAATCCCTTCTCGGTCAAGTCAGCCGACGTCTCCGATCTGGAACTGGTTTACAGGGCCGGGGCCGACGAACTCGCTCTCACCGGTATCTGTCTGGCGGCTGTCGAGGAGAACCTCGTGGATTCGGCCATGGCAGACGAGTTCAAGTCAAAGGTTGCGCCGAACACGCTGGCGGAAGCTGCTGCGGCGTGTGGAGTGGACGAGGCCGAACTGAGAATCGTGGCCAGGGCACTGGCTGAGGGTAGAAAAGTGTCGTTCATTGTCGGTGAGCTGGTCACCAGGTCCGTTGCTCGTGAGTCTATTGGGGCTGCCGTAGCAAATCTGGACCGGATGTTTGGTATTCGCGGCAAGGGACAGTTGTCGGTGCTGGCCCGGCAGGCAAACTCGCGCGGCGCTGAAAAAATGGGTGTTCTCCCGGAACCGGCCGCACCGACCAGGGAGAAGCTGACGGCCCTGTGGGGTATGTTCCCCGACAGTCAGGCCAACAACTCCGACGCCATGTTGGCC
>JAGLXI010000057.1 GCA_023132995.1 Candidatus Zixiibacteriota bacterium
ATGGAACCGGCCTCGGTGAGAGTGTCGAAATCCACGGGCAGGTCCAGCTTTGACTCCGGCAGACAACCGCCGGAGGGGCCGCCCGTCTGAACCGCTTTGAAAGGACGATCCTCGTGGATACCACCCCCGATGTCGTAGATGATCTCCCGGAGCGACGTACCCATGGGGACCTCGATCAAACCGCTGTTGCGCACTTTCCCGACCAGCGAGAAAGCCTTGGTGCCGGTGCTCTTGGGGGTGCCGATACCGGCGAACCATGCGCCACCCTTGTCGATGATAACGGGGACGTTGGCGTAGCTTTCGACGTTGTTCAGGACGGTGGGCTTGTCGAACAATCCCTTTTGTACGGAGCGGATATACTTGGCGCGCGGTTCGCCGACCTCGCCGCCGACCGATTTCATCAGGGCCGACGACTCACCACAGACAAAAGCCCCGCCGCCGCGGCTGATGTGCAGGTCGAATGAGAAGCCACTGCCGAAGATGTCATCTCCTATGAAACCCAACTCCCGTGCCTGTTCGACGGCCTTGGCGAGATTCACAACCGCCAGCGGGTATTCTTCGCGAACGTAGATATACCCCTCGTGAGCTCCCACGGCGTGGGCAGCGATAATCATGCCTTCGAGAACCGAGTGCGGATCGCCTTCCATGATGGCGCGATCCATGAAAGCGCCGGGGTCGCCCTCGTCACCGTTGCAGATTATGTAGTGGGGCGTCTCCTCAATCCGTGCGCAGGTGGCCCACTTTCTCCCGGTCGGAAAACCACCGCCGCCGCGACCTCGAAGGCCCGACGTGGTGACCTCGTCGATGATCCCCTCCGGGGTCATTTTGGTCAGAGCCTTCCCCAGGGCCTGGTAGCCGCCGACGGCGATATACTCATTAATGTTACACTGGGCGATCTTGCCTATGTTGCGCAGGGCGATCCGCCTCTGGTGCGAATAGAACGGGATGTCGGCGTATTTTCGGATTGTCTTCCCGGTCGTGGGATCGGTGTAAAGAAGGCGCTTGACGACCTTTTTGCTTTTGATCGTCGTTTCTACTATCTCCGCGACATCCTTGACCTTAACCCGGGTGTAGAAGGTGCCGTCCGGTTCGATTACGACCAGCGGACCCTGTTCGCAGAATCCGTGACAGCCGGTCTCCGCCAGGGCCTCTACCGAGAAACCCCGAAGGCGTTTTTGCTTCAGTATCTTCTTGAACTCGTCGCTGACCTTCTGGGCGCCGTTGGCCAGACACCCCGGTCCGCAGCAGATGAGCACCCGGCGGAGATGCTTATCTATATCGGCGCGGCACTTCTTCTGCAGTCGGTTGAGTTGAGCAGGGGTCTTGATGCGCATATCAGGCCTTCTTGCTTCTCCTGATCAGCCGCTTGGCGCTGTTGACATTTACGCCGCCGTGGAACTCGTCGTTGACCGCTACTACCGGAGCCATGGCGCAGGCACCGACACAGGCAACCGTCTCAAGTGAGAACTTCCCGTCCTCGGTCGTCTGGCCGGGTTTGATCTTGAGCAGATTCTCCAGCCGCTGCTGGACCTGCCGGGCGCCACGAATGTGACAGGTAGTGCCGACGCATATTCGGATGACCGTGTCACCCCGCGGCGTGAGACTGAACGCGTTATAAAACGTGGACACCGAATATACTTTGCTGAGGGGAACTTTCAGGGCGCGGGCGGTTTCTTCAAGCGCCTCGTCGGGCAGGAAACGATACTCCTTCTGAATGTCCTGCAGAACCCCGATCAATGACTGCGGGTCTTTCGGATGGCCCTCAAGAATCTGTGGGAGCTTGCTTAAGTCGACACTCATGTTTTTTCCTTTTGACGCTCAGACTTGAGGGCCAACTGGTAACCTATTTCGAGGGTCTTGAAATTGATATCGAGGACTGATTTCTTCTTGGCCAGTTTCTCCCTGATCGTTTCCTTGATCGTCTTGTAATCCACGACAGCGCAGGCACCGATGAACGCTCCGAGAATGGCGATGTTGGCCGCCTTGACATTGCCGGCTTCCATGGCGATATCATTGGCCGGAACCAGTATCTCGCGGACGTCCTTGCGGTCGGTAGTAACGTCGATCAACGAACTATTGACCAGTATCAACCCACCCGGCTTAACGCGCGGCGTGAATTTGTCAAAGGACGGTCGATTGAACACGCAGGCGCACTGCGGGTTGTTGATGATCGGCGAACCGATGCGTTTGTCCGATACCACCACTGTGCAATAGGCCGTCCCGCCGCGCATCTCCGGCCCGTAAGAAGGAAGCCAGACCACTTTCTTGTTTTCCCTGATGCCGGCGTAGGCAAGGAGTTGCCCGGCGGTCATTATCCCCTGGCCTCCGAACCCAGCAAAGGTCACTTCGTACTGGGCCATCAGCTTCGCTCCGCCTTTTCCGAATCCTTGAAACAGCCCAGGGGATAGTAGGGCTTCATGTTTTCCTCCAACCAGTTCACGGACTCGTCCGGGGTCAGTCCCCAGTTGGTGGGGCAGGTTGAGAGTACTTCGACCAATGAGAAGCAACGGTTTTCAATCTGGTATGTGAACGCTTTCTTGATGGCTTTCTTTGCGCTAATGATATGCTGCGGCGTGTGCACCGCTACGCGCTCAATGTAGCCCGGTGTCTGTAGCGTTGCCAGCAGTTCGGCAATGCGAATCGGTTGACCGGAATGCGCGACATCGCGCCCTGCCGGGCAGGTAGTGGTAA
>JAGLXI010000058.1 GCA_023132995.1 Candidatus Zixiibacteriota bacterium
GCGTGGACAATTTCGCTCATGCCGATTGAGGCCAGATCGCCGTCACCCTGATACGTAAAGACAATCATGTCCGGCCGCAGGCGCTTAAACCCCGTGGCCAGGGCCGGAGCGCGTCCATGAGCCGCCTCTAAGAAATCGGTGGCGATGTAATTGTACACAAGTACCGAGCAACCCACCGGCGCAACCCCGAGGGTTCTTTCACGGACGCCCAGGTCGTCAATCGCCTCGGCGACCAACCGATGGATCACGCCGTGTGTACAGCCGGGGCAGTAGTGGGTGACGACGTCCCGCAGAGCCTCCGGTCGCTTGAATATCGCGTTCTTTGCCGAATCCATGTCAGCCTCGGGACTTCTTCCTACGCGTGCTGCTCTTCGGACCCATGACCTTGAGAATCTGCTCCTTCACATCCTCGGGAGCCGGCACGACACCTCCCGTGCGGCCGTAGAACTTCACCGGTTTTTTCCCCATCACAGCCTTTTGAACGTCGTCCATCATCTGGCCGGTGCTCATCTCGATAGTCAGCACCGAGCGGATGTTCTTCTTAGTAGCCTCTTTGAATATCTCGTTTTCGGGGAAGGGGAAGAGTGAAACGGGTCGGAAAAGACCGACCGACACGCCCTCATGCTCCAGTTCATCGATGGCCGTCTGACAGATGCGCGCCATGGTACCGTAGGAAACGATCATAAGTCGGTTTTCCGGGCTAACCTTGTACAGTTCGAAGCGGACCTCTTCTCTTATCATCCGCTTGTATTTCTCGTGCAGTATGAGGACGTTGTTCTCAAGTCCCACAGGGTCAAGAAACAGCGACTTGATTATGCGCGGCTCGCGTCCTTTAGCGCCGGTTGCCGCCCACTCATCGTTTGAGGGCAACTCGGATTCCCGGCAGCGCTCCGGCAGTTCGACCGCTTCCATCATCTGGCCGATCATGCCGTCACCGATCATCATCACCGGGTTGCGATACTTGTCCGCAAGGTCGAAGGCCAGTATCATCAGGTCGACCGCCTCCTGTATTGTCGAGGGAGCCAGAACCAGCACCCGGTAGTCGCCGTGACCGCCACCCTTGGTCGCTTGGTTATAGTCCGACTGCGCCGGGAGAATGCCACCCAGACCGGGTCCGCCGCGCATGATGTTGACGATCACCACCGGCAACTCGGCGCCGGCCATGTAGGAGATCGCTTCCTGCATGAGACTGATGCCGGGGCTGGACGAGGTCGTAAACACGCGCTTGCCGGTCGAGGCCGCCCCAAAGAGCATATTGGATACGGCCAGTTCACTCTCTCCCTGCAGAAAAACGCCACCCACCTCCGGCATGCGTCGGGCAAGGTACTCGGCGACTTCGCTCTGGGGAGTGATCGGGTAACAGAAGTAGTTGGTCGCGCCGGCCCGCAAGGCCGCCTCAGCGATGGCTTCGTTCCCTTTCATCAGTACTCTGGCCATAAGACGCTGCTTCCCCTAATACTCCAGTACGTTATAGACCAGGCCGTGGGCGTGTACTTCGATGGCCACGTCGGGACAGACAACGGCGCACACGCAGCACCCTAAGCAGCGCGAGGGGTCGTGCACCCGGGCGTAAAAGTAGCCCCGCGCAGTGATTTCCTTGGACATCGAGATAATCTGCTGCGGGCAGGCCCGAACACACAGTTCACAGCCTTTGCAGTGGTTCTTATCTATTGTTATGCCGGGCATTACGCGTCACTCTCTCGACTGTCCTCGTTATCCGGATCGGCCGTTTTTTCTTCCCACGGTTTCAGGAGCATCCGTTCGAGCGCCAGAACCGGCGCCTCTAATGTGCTGGTTTCGACCGTTGCAAGGACCTCGGTCAAAGCCGACAGAAAGACCACCGGCACACCTGCTCGGTCACTCACCTCACGAGTCAGCTTCAGGCCGTCCAGAACGATCCGGGCGGTAGTGTCTTCCATCAGATGAGTGTTGGCTATTATACCCGTGAAGGTCAGCCGGGACGAGGATTCGATCTCCCGGATCATTTTCAGGCAGCCCTCGACGTCGGATGTGAAAGGCCGGCTGGCATTCAGCACCAGCAGCATCTCGTAGCTTCCCGCAACAAACGAGTCGGCCAGCGAAGACAGCACTCGCGCTCCGGCGTCGTCACCCCCCACGTCAAGAATCAGCTTGCCCACCCGGTACTCGATAGCACCTTTTATTTCCGGCAGGACTATTGGCAGATCGGCATAGAACTGCCCGCCGGTGGGATTGATAGCCCGGATACCGAGTTGCTTGAGCCTGGCGGCCGCTTCCCTGGAACGGAAATACGGGTTGACAATGTCCAGATCGGCGATAGTCACGGGTTGCGACTGCGAGACAACGAGATGACGGCTCAAATTCACTGCGACTTCCGATTTGCCGCTGCCATAGCCACCGACTATTACAATAATATCTTTGGCAAAAGTAGGGGGGCGAGATATGTTCACACAGGAGTCCGTCAACATGGGCCAATCAACGAGCCGGCGTTTTACAGGCAACACTCAGATCTGCACAGCGTCGATACGGGATCAGGCCGACTCAATTGACCCCGTCAAGCGCGACTTGCCATGTGGTCTTATAATTATTCAACGCGGCGGCGAAGTCAAGCAGATTTGTGAAATAAATAACGATAATATACCTTTTGACAGCCAGTGACGGCTCAAGTATATTGTGTACCCATATTGGCTTATAAGGAATTGTTACATCCGTCGGGCTGCCCGCCGGAGTGAAGATTAGGTGTGTTGTATATGTTACGGGGTATGTGTCTGTGGGTTATGGCGATTATGTTTGCAGTGGTTGTCGCTCTGTCCGGCTGCGGAGGCGACAAGGGACAGCCGGCGGCCGGGGAGGATGACAGGTATGCCGAATGGCAAACCTACACGTACCAGAACATCTGCATTGTCTATCCGCCGGGTCACCCGCAGGTGGATAACCTGTACGACATGGCCCAGGGGTACGTGGCGGCGCTGAAGCGCAACTGCCTGTTCCTGCGGATACCGGTGCCCGAGGACACATTGGTGATATACTACTACACTGGCTTTGGACAGGGGCAATCGATGACGGGTCGCAAGTACCCGTTTGCCCGGGACGGATGCATCCATTTCTGGCTGCCCAGTTTTTACGGCCCCACCCTCATGCATTACCTGCTGCCGCTGTGGCTGGACAAGGAACCGCAGTACAGTTTCCTGAAGCATGGCATCATATCGTTGTTCGACTACTCCGGTCAGAACTACAACGAGATGACCCACTCGAAGTTGCAAGAGGGTACGTTCGTTCCGCTGATGGAGCTGGCCACCGACACCACTGTCGACAGCAACATCGAAAGGGAACTCTCGGGCGAGGCGGCATCGTTTGTTGATTTCCTGGTCTTTACCTATGGGATAGAAGGACTGCGTCTGATGTACCGGGCGGAAGCCCCGTTCGAATTGGCAACCGAGGGTATCTTAAGGGTCAAGCCGGACAGCCTTCAAGTGCTCTGGCTGGATTTTGTGGACAGGACCATGCGCAACGACTTTCCGGGGCTTCCAACGGACAGCGGCGCAACGGGCGAGACAAATCCCAAGCAGTGAGGCGTGATATGACGCAGGAGAATTGGAAGACAGGGATCACGGACATCGGCCCCGGCAAAATCCGTGTGAAAGGGTATTCGATCACCGATATCATGGAGAAGCTTTCCTACGCGGAAGTGGTGTATCTTATTCTCAAGGGTGAGCTTCCCTCGAAAGCCGAGGCGGCGTTGATGAACGCCATTCTCGTGGCCTCGGTTGATCATGGCGCGTCGCCGCCGTCGGCGCTGGGGGCGCGCACCGTCATGTCCGGAGGCAACTCTCTCAATGCCGCCATCGCGGGCGGCGTGCTGGTGATCGGCGACACTCACGGCGGCGCGATTGAGCAGTCGGCTAAGATCATGCAGGAGTGGGCGCAAAAGGATGGCGATGTCGCCGCCGTTGCCAATGACCTGATCGATTGGATGAAAGAGCACAAGAAGCGCATTCCCGGGTTTGGACATCGGTTGCACAAGGTCGACCCGCGCACCGGCAAGCTGTTCGAGATCGCCCGGCGACACGGCTTCAGCGGGCGACACATTGATCTGTGCCAGGCTATCGAGAGCGCCCTTGCGGAAAAGACCGGCCGCGTTCTGCCGATAAACGTCGACGGCGCCATTGCAGCCGTGATATCTGACATGGGGTTTGACTGGCGATTGGGGAAGGGGTTCTTCATTATCTCGCGCGTGCCCGGTCTTCTGGCGCATGCCTATGAAGAGATGACCCGCGAGCGACCGATGCGCAATCTCGGCCCGCCGCCGTTTGAATACGACGGCCCGGGGGAGAGGGAGATTTAGGGGGTAGCGTAGTAGGAAATGGCATAGAATTACATCATAGGGAGAAACTCGAATGGTTGAGGACGTAAATGTACCGATGCCCTTAGCGGAGTTTCAGAGGAAATATGCTCGGGGGGTTCTGCTGTTCATTCTCGGATTCGTAGTGAGTTGGCTGATTGCGAACCATTATCACGGGCGGACATCATCGGAGCACCGCGCAATGCTTATCGACAATGTACTGTTCGAGATGGAATTGAATGAACAGCACTGGATGTACAAGCCTCTTGTAGACACTGCCGCATACAGGACTACCGGAAGGCCTTTCCAATCTCTATTAACGTTATCCCTCGAGCAATTATATCAAAACGTTCGCGATTTTCCGGCGGTCGGCTCTGACATAGACACAGCGCTAAGCGACCGAGTAGCAGGATGCTTGCTTTTGGTCACGTATTTCAATAACGTGAATGGCATGAGGACCGACGTCTTTATTAGGACTCCCTCAGAGGCCAAGGAACTAAATGCTCTTCTGTTTGGAATATACCATGATCGAGTGTTGCCAGAGTTCAGCGGGCTACGTGAGTACCTTGAGGAGAATCGAACCACCCTCATCGGGTAGCATTGTGGGCTGAATCGCATGGTGCAAAACCATAATAACTTTGTCATGGAGGTGGCAGCCGATGAGAGGTAGAACATACGCCGCAATCGTCAGATCCGTAACGGTATGAGGGGCGCCATTGTAGTCTGCGGTATCCACAGACCAACTACCGCCAGAACCTACCCGGCGGCTTTGGCATCGACAAACCTGACCAGGTTGTCGATCGAGTCTAAGTTGTCAGGGACGAGATCGTCATCCTCGACGCTGATCTCGAACTTCTCCTCCAGAAAGCCCACTAATTCGAGCACGCCGGTTGAGTCTATTATTCCCAGATCAAGCAGAGACCCCGAATCAGTCAGTTCGTCGGGGTTCTTGCCCATCATGAAGTTCTCGACAATGAAATGTTTGATATCAGACCGAGTTTCCAAGCAAATCTCCTGTCGCGTTCGTCGTCCGGGTCGATGCGGCTACATCGTTGCGGGCATCGTTGTTAACTATCGGTCATATCGGCAGTAATGTCAACATTTCAACCGTTTGTCGGCGACGTACCTTCCACCCACCCGTGGAAGCACCCTGCTGTCAGAACAGGAGTTCCCCGGCGGCAGGGCAATAGGCAAGAAACAGCCTGACTCGGCGACCCTGGTCGTGACCGCTAAACCCCAGTACCTTGACGAGGGCGTGCGTTTTCTCGACAGTTGCAATCAACAGCCAGTCACCGGGTTTGACGGCGATCCGGTCCGCTGTTGCGGGGTAAGCCCCTTGCTGCAGATAGCGCTTCACGGCATCGAACTCCCCGCACTGTGGCAGTGTGGCAAACCTGTTGGCGCGAAGGAATCCGCCCAGGCGGTCCGGAGAGGCAAGGTAGTCCCGGCCATTCTTCGAATAGAAGTACAGGTCGTTGCTCAGGTCATCCGCCCGTACATACATGTTCTTGCCCAGTGAGAAACCATCCTGCTCCGACGAATAGCGTGTCGCCAGTTCGATCTCTCTTCGGGGGCCGCAGACCGTCGATACCTCGCCGGAAGGTGGCGACAACGAACGGTCCGGAAAGACCACCCGCACCGATACGTAATACCTGACGCCATTCTCCAGACGCTCGGCAACGAAGTGCTCAACCCCGTCGCTGGGATCGGTATCGCCGGCGAACACGGCCTGGTTGTATGGCTCAATCGATTCGCCGGGCGTTACGGCGGGGTCGGCGCCCGCTATCGGTCTCTCACTGATGTAGACGTTGTACCCGCTGATGATCCGGTCACATTCGGACTTCCACATCACGGTCATAGCTCTGTCGTCAACCTCGACCTCAAGGTCATACGGGGCGCAATCCCGGCTCACTCTGTGCTCAATTCCGGGGGGGCCGCAGCCGAAGCCCACAAGTGCCCCCGCGAATGTTACCGCAGCCAGCAGCAAACGCCGGGCATAAGTTCCACGGCCAGTCTTCTTCGCGATAATACTCATGGCGCCGAAGGTACGTAAACGCCGTACTTGTAACAAGGGCTATCACTGCAACGCGGGCTCAGATTTGACGGCGGGCTATCCGGGAGCGGCGCACAATTGACGGGGCATCGCGTATAACGTTGCGTGACAGCACGTTGTGTTGAGTTAAAACCCTAAAGTAATGGACGTAAAGGCCGATATTCCTATTGATTGTGTGTTTCGTAGAATTTCTTGGCTTTCAGGGTCTGTAGCGTCCAGAGACAGGAGGATAATGATGTACGAACCTGCTGACGGAGGAGCCGGATTTGGAGCGGTCTTCTTCCTGATTATACTGGCGGTCTACTTCTATTTCGCCTTCACGCAGTATAAAATTGCTCAGAAGGTTGGTTGTGCGGACAAAGCCTGGTGGTCGTTTGTGCCGGTTCTCAACACGTTCCTGCTCATCCAGATGGCCGGCAAAGACTGGTTCTGGTTTCTGTTCTGCCTCATTCCGCTGGTGAATCTAATCGCCTTTGCCATTTTGTGGATGGAGGTCGCCAAAGCCTCCGGCAGTTCATCGATTTGGGGTTTGCTGGTACTGGTCCCGTTTTTGAATTTCGTGGCCATGGGCGTGATGGCTTTTGCCGGATCGACGGCGGCGTCCAGTTTTCCTACGTCCGGTCGGATCGACACGTCCAAAGTAAAGCCGATGGCGTAACGCCACTTCACCGGATCCGATTACAAGGCAACCGGAAATCAGAAAGGCGAATCGACAGGTTCGCCTTTTTGCATTGGGAATCCGCCCTTTGAAGCGTTTCGTCTTTGCGACACGACCCGACCGACGGAACCCGTGTCGCGTGAGAACACAGAGGTGTCAGCGTTTACAACGAATCACTTGCCGCGGTTGTATCGGCCGACGGCTCCTCGGGCGGCGGCTCTCCGAACCACTTCCGGTAGATCTGCTCGTAGCGACCGCTCTTGCGAATTTCCCGCAGGGCGCCGTTGATTGCTGTCAGGAGTTCACTTTCGCCCTTACGGACCGCGATGCCGTAGTGCTCCCGCGTGAGAACCTGCCCCACCGTTTTTGCCGTGCCCTGACGTTTGATATATGCCTGCGTTGTGGGGCAGTCATTGAGGATGGCGTCAAGATTCCCGTTGGCTATGTCGATGAAGGCCGCGCCGATATTGTCGAACGAATACACGTGCAGCCCGTCCATGCTCTTGGCCATGATCTCGCCGGTGGTGCCAAGCTGTACACCCACTTTCTTGCCGGAAAGGTCGTCGACGGAAAAAATAGCGGAATCCTCCAGCGGCACGGCGATCACCTGCCCCGCTAAATAGTACGGGTCCGAGAAATCAACCACCACTGCCCGCCTGGGAGTAATCGTCATCGCCGAGATGACGGCGTCGTATTTTTTGCCGGTCAGTCCGGGGATGATACCGTCAAACGGCGTCACAATAAACTCCGGTTCCCAACCGCTGGTCTGGCACACTTCCGTTATCAGGTCTATGTCGAACCCCTG
>JAGLXI010000059.1 GCA_023132995.1 Candidatus Zixiibacteriota bacterium
ACATTTCTATTTTGCCTTGACAGTCATCCCTGGGACTGTTGACAATTCCCGCCGAAAGCGTAACTTATCCAGCTATGAGCAATACCGCAAGCCATAGCCGGGCAGAGAAGCTGCTTCTTGAGGCCGGCCGGGCCTTCAACTCGACTCTTGAATACGAAGAGCTAATCGAGCGCGTACTCCGTCTTGTCGTCGCGGCTGCGGGGTCGCAGGCAGCCCTGGTCTTTCGCGTCGACCACGAACGCACCGACATAAAGATCAGGTTTATGAACTGCGTCGACTGCCGGGTGAAGGTGTTTCGTCGCGAGCTGGGGCAGGGAGTGATCGGCTGGGTAGCCAAGTACAAGGAACCGGTGATAATCAACGACGCTGCCGGCGATCCGAAAGTGGATCAGGAGATCGGTCGCTTGGGTGGTATATCCATGAAATCGCTGATCTCGGTGCCGCTTATCGGCAAGGGACAGATGATCGGTGTCATTGAAGCCATAAACAAACTCGACGACGGGGAGTTCGACGAAGCTGATCTTGATGTCCTCATCGGACTGGCCAACCAGATTGCCGTGGCCATCGATAACGCTTACCTGTACCGAGCCGTGAAACGCGAGGCCCTGGAAAAGCACCTTCTTTATGAAATCGGCAAGAAGCTGTCCGGCTCTCTGCGACTTGACGAAGTCCTGCGTGAGATTCTCGATTCCCTCAAGAAGGCCGTTGATTTCGACAGCGCCGGGATCTACCTGGTCGACTCCGATACCAGGCAGATCGAGTCAGTCTTAACGGTTGGGTACGACCCTGAGGACGAAGCCTCCCAGCACCTCATGGTCGGACAGGGTCTTATCGGAACTGTGGCCCAGGAGGGGGAAGCCGTCATCGTGCCGGATGTCGCCGCCGACCGGCGCTATATCAGGAGTAGCCCGACCACCAGAAGTGAGATAGTAGCGCCGATCAAGCTCGACGACAAGGCCATAGGTGTCATCAACTTGGAGTCGGACCGCCTCGACGCTTTTGACCGCCGCGCCCGTTCCCTGATGTCGGCTTTCGCGTCCCAGGCGGCGATATCGATCGAACGCGCGCGCCTTCACGAGCAACTGATCGCCGGCCAGAAACTTGTGGAGCAGTTGAGCATCGCGCGGGAGATTCAGCGAAGTTTTCTTCCCGGCCGCACGCCGGACATACCCGGCTACGATCTGGCCGGGCGTAACGTCCCATCCTTCCAGGTCGGGGGAGACTACTACGATTTCATTGATATTGTCAAGGGTCAGACCGGCATTGCTATCGGCGATGTCTCCGGCAAGGGAATTGCAGCGGCGCTTATTATGGCTTCCTTTCGAGCTTCCCTGATTGCCGAGATTCGGAACAACTACTCCATCCGGGCTATCTGTCACAAGGTCAACAACCTGCTCTGCGAATCCGTCCGCCCGGGCAGTTTCGTCACGGCCCTCTATGGTGTTCTCGATTCCAGAAACCATGTGCTCACCTTTGCCAACTGCGGACACGATCAGCCCATCCTTCTTCGCTCCGACGGCCGGGTAGAATACCTCAAAGAGGGCGGGCCGCTCCTGGGCGTGACGCCGGATGTCGACTACGAGGAACGACCCGTCTATCTGAACCGGGGCGAGGTGGTTCTTCTCTACACAGACGGCGTCAGCGAGGCGTTCAACAGCGCCGACGAGGCTTTTGGAACGGAGCGGCTGATTCAGGTTCTGCGCGACAACCGCCGAGAATCATCGCAGACTATTTCGGAGGTGATTTTCAAGGCCGTCAAGGAGCATGCCTCACGGCGCCATGTCTTTGACGATCTGACCATGATTGTGCTCAAGCGGCTCGATTAGAGATTTCCCTTCCCTGTTGCGCCGCTCTGTGTTATCTTCCGTATAAGACATGCGTCAACAAGATCTCTGGAGGATTCCGATGAGAAAGTTAATCCCGTTCAT
>JAGLXI010000006.1 GCA_023132995.1 Candidatus Zixiibacteriota bacterium
CGGCAGAAACAGGTTATACCCCATGCGCTGGTAGCCGGCGGCATAGGTGATGGTCAACGAGTATGTATTGTCGCTTGGCATCCCGGCATAGATCACCTCATGCTGCGAGAGCAGACCGCCCCTGATCCGTGCTGATTCTCCGACTCTGAGTTTGTGTTCCATGATATGCTCCAGTCAGCGTCGTATTAACTTGTCAGTGAATATACTCGATAAACCGGCAGATATTCCATAATTCCTGGCCGGCGCGGCCCGGCATTTGGTTTATGCCCGCTGCCCCACCAGTTGCACGTCTTACCAGTTCAGCCCATTCTGCGGAGGAGGCCGACCACCTTTCCGGCGATACGGAACTCCCCCGATCGCTTGTCGACGATGATCGGCTCAAAGGCAGGATTCTCCGGTTGCAGGCGTACGTGGCTGCCTTCGGGGAAATAGCGTTTCACGGTGGCTTCGCCGCCGACGACAGCGACCACGATATCCCCGCGGCGGGCGACCGCCTGTTTCTTGACCAGCACCAGGTCGCGATCGAGAATGCCGGCGTCCTTCATGGAGTCGCCGGTCACAGTGAGCGTGAAGCTGTTCCCCTTGGGCAGGAACGAGAAGTCGACCGCGATCTCACCTTCGACATTCTCCACGGCGTCGATCGGCAGCCCGGCCGGGACCGACCCCACTAGGGGCACCCGCCCGATTTCACCCACAAGCGAGCGGGTCAATTCCAGCCCGCGGGAGATCATGGCATGCTTTTTCAGGTACCCCTTTCGGATCAGGGCGTTCACATGCAGACGCACGCCATTGGTCGATGTGATCCCGAACTGACGCCCGATCTCGCGAATCGTAGGCGAGGTACCGTGATCCCGAATCATGCTCTCAATGAAACCAAGCACCGCTCGCTGTCGGTCTGTCAGACCCTTTTTCATAAACCCTCAATTATCCATTGCCCATACCGTGTCATTTGCTGACCTACGATACTGCCCATATGTTCATCTGTCAATAACAAATTGCGACCGAAGCTCCAAAAAGCAGCCGACGGTGCCTTAGTATGGCCGAGGATTTTTGTTTGAAATCGAAACCGGGCGCGTTATATAAACTGTAAATCGGCCTGAGCGCGGCGGGCGAGTCCGGGAGTCCGCAGACGAGCTGGGAGTTGCAGCTATGAAGCATTCGGCGGCTGCGTGGCTTATTAACAGGCAACTGCAAACGTTAGGAATAGGAAAAAGAAAATGAAGACGTTCATTCTGATGACCAAACTGGCCCCCGAGGCAGCGGCGCGGATGAAAGAGCGAGAGCAAATGGGCAAGGACTGGCTCGAGCAGGTCATGGCGAAATGTCCCGAGGTGAAGTTCCTGGCGCATTACGCCCTTCTGGGAAACTACGACTTTATGGCCATCTATGAGGCTCCCGACGAGGAGACCGCTGCCAAGGTGTCCATGATCAGCATGGCCAACGGAGCCTTCAAGGCCGAAAGCTGGGTTGCGATACCGTACAAGCGCCTGGTGCAGCTTTCACGAGAGATTTAGGCGGGGCGGGTGCTGCCTGAGAGCCTGAACACCCTGTACTGCAGGAGTAGAAGTGACAAACACGTTTAATAACATCCAGGCGAATGCCATATCCGACAACGTTTTTGACCTGGTGGGGTCGGACTGGATGCTGATTACGGCCGGTACTCCTCAGGCGTTCAATACTATGACAGCCAGTTGGGGTGGCTTTGGGGTTCTATGGAACAAGCACATCTGCTGGTGCGTGATCAGACCCCAGCGGTTCACCTACCAGTTTATGGAGAAGGCCGCCCGATTCACGTTGTCCTTTTTTGAAGAAGAGTACCGCGACGCGCTGAAGCTGTGCGGCACCAAATCCGGACGAGACGGTGACAAGGTGGCGCAAGCCGGGCTCACGCCGCGCGAGACGGTATCCGGATCGGTCTTTTTCGACCAGGCGCGGCTGGTGATCGAATGCCGTAAGATATACTTCCAGGACCTGGACCCGGACAACTTCCTCGACCCCAGAATCCACGATGAATACCCTGACAGGGACTATCACCGCATGTACCTTGGAGAGATCGAGCGCTGCCTTGCGCGCTGAGCGCACCGCGTGGATAACTCATAAGCAGCATGTCCGGAGAGTTCGTACCCGGTCTTGTACAATATCAGAAGGCCGGTGCCTTGCCGGCCCCGGCCTTTTGCATGTCGTTGAATGAGGCTGGGGCTCTCAGTCGCCCTCTTCCCTTTCCCGCTTGGCCTCCTCGATAACCTTCTGGGCGCTCTCGTGCGGGACTTCCTCGTAGCCGGAGAACTCCAGGGAATAAGCGCCCTGTCCCTGTGTCATGGATCGAAGGTCCACCGAGTACTGGTAGAGTTCCGCCTGTGGAACGGACGCCCGGATGATCTGATTGCGGCCGTCGGGGTCCATTCCTGCGATTTTCCCGCGACGTGAGGACATGTCGCCCATGACATCGCCCGTGTACTCGTCGGGAACGGAGATTTCGATATTGTAGATTGGCTCCAGAAGGACCGGTTTTGCCTCAAGGAAACCCTGCTTGAAAGCCATCAATCCGGCAATCTTGAAGGCCATGTCCGATGAATCGACTTCATGGAAAGAGCCGTAGAAAAGAGCGACCTTGACATCAACCACCTGCGCTCTGGCAAGGCCGCCGTGCACCATAGATTCCACGATGCCCTTCTGCACGGCCGGGATGAACTTGTTGGGGATGACTCCTCCTTTGATCTGGTCAAGGAACTCGAACCCGGCGCCCCTGCTGTTGGGCTCGATTCTGATGTGTACTTCTCCATACTGACCGCGTCCGCCGGACTGCTTCTTGTGCCGATACCGAGTTTCCGCCTTGCCCTTGACCGTCTCCCGATACGGGATCTTGGGCTTGAGGAGATCAACCGCCACGCCAAACCGGTCCTTCAGCTTCTCCGTCAGGACCTCGATATGGGTTGGTCCCTGACCATACAGCACCTGCTGACCCAGGGCAGGGTCGGCGACCAATTTGAAAGTGGGATCTTCCTCGTGAAGTCTGTGCAACCCGTTGGATATCTTTTCTTCGTCCCCTTTGGTCTTGGCCTTGATGGCGACATCCATGACCGGGTTTGGGAATTCAAGCGTAGGCACCGTCAAATCGAAGCCGGCTCCAGTCAGGCTGTTGCCGGTGTGGGTGTTCTTCAGCTTTACCAGCACGCCAATGTCGCCGGCGGGCACGGACTTGAGCTCGATTCTGGTCTTCCCTTGGAAAGTGTAGACCTGGGTGACTCGTTCGCTCCCGCTCGTCTGCTGATTGGCGAGGTCAAGCCCTGACGTGATTGTCCCGGAAAAGACCTTGATATAGGAGAGCTCACCCAAGTGACTTTCCGATACCGTCTTGAAAACATACGCCAGGGGTTTGCCGGAGGCGTCAGCAGGTACCTCAACCGTGTCTTCCGAACCGGTTTTCACCGACCGTGCTGCCGGTATGTCGCCGGGGGATAAAAGATACGTGGAGATGAAATCAAGCAACAACCTGATGCCGATGTTCCTGACGGCCGATCCGCACAGCAGAGGATAGAACTTCCCGGCGGCGATACTCCTTCTAAGACCCTTGAGGAAATCGGTATCACTGAGTGTACCGTCCTCAAAGTACTTCTCCAGGAGCGCATCGTCTCCTTCCGCAGCCACCTCAATCAGCTTCTCATGCTGAGTTTCAGCCGCCTCCTTGAGATCGGCCGGGATCTCGGTTTCGGTTCTCTTACCATCAGCATCGTACAGGTACGCCTTCATCTGCAACAGGTCCACGATACCCTTGAAGTCCTGTGCCACACCAATAGGCAACTGCACCGGCCCCACCTGGTTGCCAAAGGCATCTGTCAGACTGTCCAGGTTGGTTTGCCAGACCACATTATCGTTTTCTATCTTGTTCAGAAAGAAGAAACGACCGGGATCGAACCTGGCCAGTGTTTTCCACTGAAGCTGCGTGCCTATCTCTACCCCGGAAGTAGCGTTGATCACCATCAGCACAGTGTCGGCCACCTTCAAACAGCTCAGCAACTCGCCGATGAAATCGGCATGTCCGGGCGTGTCAAAACAGTTGATCTTGTGGTCCTGCCACTCACAGGCAAGCAGTTTGGAGGAAATTGAGGTTCTTCGGGCTATCTCGGCATCGGTATAGTCCAGCATTGAGCTGCCGTCGTCGACGCGGCCGACACGGTTGTTGACGCCGGTGCAGAATGCGATGGCATCGGTCAGACTCGTCTTCCCACAGCCACGCTGCCCTGCCAGGCATAGGTTTCGGATTTTGTCAGTCGTGTATTCCTTCACCGGAATCCTCCAGATAATCTTATATTACAGCGCATAATCGATCCCACGAAACAAAGACTCGCAGAATCGAGAGCCCATATTATCAAAATCGCCTCGGATTGTCAATCGGTTTCAGGCTACGCTTATAAAAAGAGCTTGTGCCGAGTGAGCCGTCTGGTAGAGACGCTTTAGGGCACAACATACATGGAAACCGGCGGATTCGTCATTCCCGCGGAAGCGGGAAGAT
>JAGLXI010000060.1 GCA_023132995.1 Candidatus Zixiibacteriota bacterium
CTGATCGGTATGGCTCGTGGCCCCATTGCGGCCACCATGGTCGGCAAGACAATCGGCGCGGCTATTGACAACCATCAACTGCCTGTGTACGTGGAGCGATTCGGTCAGACCCGAGACGAGATATTCGTCACCTCCGGGGAACTGCGCAAGGAGATTGGAAACAAGGAATTCGAAGCCCTGCCGACCGGAGCCATCGGCCTGTACACGTACTACGAGCGCCTGGCCCAGGGTCTTCGCCAGCTCATGTGCGGCAGCCGAAAATTCGCACCTGAATATATCGCGCGCGAGGATATCGCCGCCCTGACTCCCGAGGCGGCGCAGGTCAGCGGGATTCAATACATCATGGATGTCGGGAAAGAGGAGGTCGATCAGATTCTCAACACATAGAACCTGACTCCGTTACAAACAACCGGATATCCTGGTTTCACACTGCCCCGCGGCAGACGAAGGCCGATCCTGACGAAATCGGCCGGGGGGGTTTCCGGGCGTCATACTCCTCAAGAGGGCCTCCTGTTGCGAGGGTCTTTTAGCAAAACAGCACTCTGTCTTGTGACCCCCGCTGCAGTGAGGCTCCCTATATTGAGGGAGACTACCACCAATACAGCAGGCGAACATATCCTCGGTCCATGTTGCCATGAGCGTCGCCACACACTTTTTTCCCTTGACATGGCGCAGAAAACACCATCATTGATGGGTTTGTGAAAGGAATCACAATGTCTGCGTCTGCGGTCACCCTTGAGCGGCCGCCGGGACGAATCGCCTTTACTACCGATTCGTATGTGGTCCATCCGCTCTTCTTCTCCGGCGGAGATATCGGGACACTGGCGATCAACGGAACCGTGAATGATCTTGCCATGGGGCAACTGCCGCGGATATGCTGAGGCAATGAAATGGTCAGAGTGAATGCTATAACACCGGCGCGGGACGCAGGGATATACTACTGTCTGATTGTCACTAACGAGGAGTGGTTGTGGACACACTGACTCTCAACGACAAGGTCTATCACGTGGACTCGGGAGGGTTCCTGCTGAATTATGATGACTGGGACGAGGACTTTGCGGAAGGGATGGCACCCAGTGTCGGCATTCGCGAGGGCCTCGTGAAGGAACAGTGGAACGTGATTTACTTCATCCGTCATAGCTTCCGGGAACTGGGCAAATGCCCACTGGTTTACCAGACGTGCAAAATGAACGGACTTCGTCTTAAGGACCTGGCCGAGTTATTCCCCGGCGGATATCTGCGCGGCGCCTGCAAACTGGCGGGAGTGACTTACAAGGAAGGCTACGTTGGACAGGCGGCCCTGTCTACCTTTGAAGCCGACTCTGATATGGGCGCCATTGCGCCCGCTGACGAGAAGACCTATGAGATTGACGTGCGCGGTTTCCTTGTCAATCCCGAGAACTGGGATGCACGGTACGCCGTTTTCAAGGCCCACGATCTGAAAATGCCAGGGGGTCTTTCCGAGAGTCACTGGAACATTATACATTTCCTGCGCGACCGCTTTGTCAAAAACGGCACGGTTCCTACCGTCTACGAAACCTGCGGCGACAACGGCATCGATCTGGAGGAGCTTGAGCGCTTGTTCCCTGATGGCTATCATCGCGGTGCGGTCAAAATCGCTGGTCTGAGAGTGAGATAGCGTGGCTGTCGTCATTCTCGTCCGGGTTGCACAAAGATATGTGACTGCCCAATATGCGTCTAAACCAAGGAGTAAACATGGATACTTTTACCTACAAGGGTAAGACCTACGATGTGGATGAAATGGGCTTCCTGCTGGACCTTGACGGCTGGGATGAGGATTTCGCGGAGGGCATATCCCAGCAGTTGAAGATCCCCGGTGGGCTCACCAAAGAACACTGGGATGTCATTCACTTTATTCGCAAAGCCTTTAAGGATACCGGTAAGTGTCCTCTGGTCTACGAAGCCTGTCGCATGCAGGGTCTACGCCTCAAGGACTTGAGGAGACTCTTCCCCACCGGGTATATGAGAGGGGCCTGCAAACTGGCCGGGATTACCTACCGCGAGGGCTATCTGGGCCAAACGTATTTCCCCACCACGGCGGAGGACCTCAACGCAATTTCCGTTGACAAAACATACGAGACGGATGTGCGTGGATTCCTCGTGTATCCTGATGAATGGGACGAATACTATGCCGCCTTCAGAGCCTTTGACATGAAGATACCGGGCGGCAGGCTAACCGAAGACCACTGGAAAATCATACGATACCTCCGTGAAAGCTGGGCAAAGAGCCACGTCGTTCCAACTATCTACGAAACCTGCGGCACCAATGGCATTGATCTGGAGGAGCTCGAGCGTTTGTTTCCCGATGGCTATCACCGGGGTGCGGTCAAAATTGCCGGGCTGCGGGTGAGGTGAACGCACCGACACTCTTTCGGCCCAGGCTGAACGGCCACCGGCGTTGCCGGTTTTTATGCTGTGCATATACGTACCGGAACATAGGTAACAGAATAGACTCATTACATGGGCCGGGTGGCCCACAATTTATGGTGGGGGCAAACCTGCTTGACTTCGGCGGTTTGTGGGGAGATGGTCCAGTTGTGACTAAGTCAACCAATCGGGGCGTGACGGATACAGAGAAACCCACCTTGAAAGGTGAGCCACACAGCCGTTGGCAGACTCAATTACTCCAAACTGCGGACCACTAAGCGGCGACCGCTCGCCTGATAGTTCAAGCGATGTTGACCCTGACTCCGATTAACGGCGACCAACCTACGGACACGCGGGCGGCTGCGGGCCGGCGTTGAACATGAAGTCTACAAGATAGACCAGGTCAGCAATGTCGATAGGCTCGGCACCGCTGGCGTCCACGTCTCCTTCGTCAAAACATTCAGGCTCGGGGCCGGCGTTGAACATGAAATCTACTAAGTAAACCAGGTCGGCAATATCCAGGGGAGGCACACCGCTGTGGTTGACGTCGCCACGCAGGAAACAGCAACCGCCAAGAGCCTGAACGAAACCGTGGGTGACCCCATAGCTGTCGGAACTGCCCGACCCGACCACCGGTTGACCAACGGTTGTGTTGATAAGGTAGCTAATTGACCTGCTCTCTCCACCACCCGACGAGACGACCTGCCAGTCTATCAGGTAGCTGTCCGATCGCCACGCGGACGACCGTTCGACGCCACCTGATACGGCAGCGATCCTCGTGTCATCAACCGATCTCTTCTCTGCGCGCGTCCCCTCCTTACCGGCGCCGATACCGGAGTGGAGACCAAGCAGCAGCAAGCCTGTCAGGCCCAGCACTATGATTGCTTTTTTCATTGTCACATCCTCCGGTTGGGCTACCTGGTTGCGGCCAGTTCATCATTGCTGTCAATAGGCGCGCGCTGCCGGGCCATTATGACTTCCACCAGGGCAGTCAC
This sequence comes from Candidatus Zixiibacteriota bacterium, assembly GCA_023132995.1. Taxonomy (GTDB): domain Bacteria; phylum Zixibacteria; class MSB-5A5; order GN15; family FEB-12; genus JAJRTA01. The sequence continues at coordinate 3,384 of JAGLXI010000060.1, forward strand.
CTGTGTCAGTTGCGCTCTGGTGTCTTTCAGTTCAGCTCTGAGCTCGTCAATCTCATCCGTCTTTGCCTGCAGCTTCTGTTGCGTCTGGTACAGCGTCTGTACTGCCTTCAAGGCTACACCTGCAACATCTGCCGCGGCAAGGTATTTCGTATCGCGCTGCCCGTCCTTCATAACGCCGACATCAAATGCTGCGTGGAAATCCTCGGCCACCGGCCAGATGTGCCGTTCATCAGTACCCTTGTATCGCCAGTTTTCAATCGGAAGACGGCCGATCCGCTCCAGTACGTCAGCGCCGTCAAGCGATCTGAAGTCTTCCTTGAACTCCCGGCTGGAGCCGCTTATCCACGTTCCACCACCGGAGAGAAAGGCCCCGTTGCCATTCGAGGTGTTGGTACCGATATGCAGTGGGTACAGCAGGTAGTCTTCGTCATCGCGATTGATGCCCACCCGACCGGAGTTGTCGCTGTTAAAGAAGACAACGCGGTAAGAGTTCTCGACCATGACGTTGTCTCCGAAGACCAACGAATGGTGGGCGGGGGATACAATAGAATTCTCGGATCCTCCAAGGATTGTCGAGTAGTTGCCTTGATTGTAGTTCTCACGCCCGCCGAGCACCGAGGAGAACTTGGACCCGGCCGTGTTATCATAGCCGCCACATACGAGAGCGGCTGTATCAAATACTGTCGCGCCGGCCAGGTTGCTGTAGCCCGAGGCTACACCAGCATAGATGCCGTACGCCGTGTCAGCCTCGCCTCCGGAGATCGTGGAGGCTTTACCATTCGTGGCATTACTTAGTCCTCCGCCGATAACGTTGAACGAATAGTGGGCTTCATTCATCACGCCCCCTGCGACTGCGCTCCCATGCCCGCCGGCTGTGTTGGAGTAGCCACCTGCGACTCCGGAATATGAGCTTGAAGCGGAGTTGGCTCTGCCACCACTGATGGTAGAATACTCTTCACCGGCGGTATTGCTCCGTCCCCCACTCACCACACTGTAGTCGTAACCGGCAGTATTAAGCCACCCACCGCCAACGGTCGCGCAACGGTAGCCCTGGCCGGCGGACCCGGTGACGCCTTCAACTCCGAGATTGACATGGGTGTAGTCGCTGAACCCGTGGAGCACGGCCCCGTACCTGGCGATTCCCCAACCGTTGCAGATGCGCAGAACGTTGCCCGTCAGACACCAGTCGCCATCATCGCCGCCCGCCACAGGTTGCCAGGTGCCGAGACCTTCGCTGTCCGTCGTCAGGACGTAGCCACTTGAAGCACCGTCAGTGAGGACCACCCCCTCGCTCGTGAGCGACGCGGATATATTCCCCGTGGCGCTGTCGGCCAGGTACAGGCCGCTTGTGGTGATCTGCGATCGTAGGTAGCTGTCGGCGGCTGCCATCTCCAGGCGTGTGCCACTGCTGTCCACCCGCAACTCGATGGCGGGCCGGCCGGTGGAGTCGGGAAGATACATCAGCCCTGCCATGGTACGAATGTCCCCTGTCACCCGCTGCGAAACAGACGCATTGGGCACCGGGGTAACCCGTGTCCGCGGCCCGATCACTTCACCGTCGAATGTAATTTCGAGCCAAAGCCCCGGCAGCCCCCTGTGGATGTCGCCCTGCTTGACCGTATCCTCGTGAATCGGTATCGGGTAAGCCAACTGAGCCGTTGCCAGACCGCCACCTGCGACTGGCAGGTCGCCACGACCGCCGCAGCACACGATCTCACAGTCACTGTCTACCGAATCCTCATAGTAGCAATACGACAGGCTATACAGCCCGGGCGCAACGGGGTCGCCGAGAGAATCTGTGATTAAGGCCGACCAGGTGATAACATACTCCCAGTCGCAATCGAAGTGATACACCCAGTCGCAGGCTGCCCTTACCTGTCTGGGTAACGCCGCCAGCACAATGAGTGTGCCTGCAATCATGACCAGTTTTGAAATGCTTGTGACCTTCATTTCTCACCTCTTGGATTGACACATGAATAGTGTCCGGTTGTCTGCAGTTCTACCTCACGATATCAGCGTAAAGCCGGTGTTGTCTCAGTCTGTGTAACAAGTCAGCGGCATTCCGGCAGGACTTCCGGTCGGGCCGCATACTCTCCGCCCTGCGCGCGGTATGGCATCAGGCGAACGTAGGTTGGAATCCCTCAACCGTTGCATTATAGCCCATAAGCGTCCATATTGCAAGCAGTTTCAGCAGGGGACATAGAAACGGATCAGTCAAGCATGACTCCCCCACCATCCAGATGAGATGATGGAGGAGGTACACTCGCCCGGTTGTGCTCGCGTTAGAAATAGAGCCGCCGGCTCACCGCCAGTCGCCGATGGCCACGAATGCGCCCCAACTGAAAGGATGATCGAGTTTCCCGGCGGAGCGCAACTCACGGATCGCCTGCCGCTGCATCGCCCGAATTGTCTGCGGCAACGATTCACTCCCTCTGTCATACAGCCCGCTCATCAGGTCGGCTGTGGCCTCATCCGACACGGGCCATAGAGCGCTCACGACGGTTCGCGCACCCGCTAATTGAAAAGCGCGACGCAAACCATAAACCCCTTCGCCGGCGGTCACTCTCCCCAACCCGGTTTCGCAGGCAGACAACACGACCAGTTCCGTGCCGTCAAGATTGAGGGCCGTCACTTCTTCGGCCGACAGGATGCCGTCCTCGGCACCGATGCTGTCGGCTCCCCGGCCGTGAAGATTGGCGCCGGCAAGCAACAACCCGGACATTAGCAGCGGGTTTTCGCCGACAAACCCGTAGTCGAGAGTGTGATCGGACTGTGGGAACAGCGTCCCGCAATCACCCCGGAGAAAGTATCCGTGGGTGGCCAGATGAATGGCGCGGCTTCCCGGTGCTTTCTGCTTGAGCGCCTCTTCGCCGGCACGGGCACCAAGACAAACAACGACCGGCTCCGGCGAGCTTGCGCGCCAGCTTTCGACAACCTTCTCTATCTCGTACCGGGTCGCCGGCAGCGGTTTGACCGTGATCTCATCAAGGCGACCGCATCCGGAGCGCAGGTCACCTTGCGGCGAATCCGGCCGCGGAGTGTTTTGCGGTAATACCGGCACATCCGGCGTTTCTCTCAGACCTGACAGGCGCGCCTCTGCGGTGGCATCGTAGTCAGGGTCGCCCATTGCCAGCAGACCGGTTGACGCCGGGGGAACGTCCATGGACCGGATAAGATCACGACCGGAAGCCAGGTAGTGCACAGGATACTTCTCGACCAGGTACTTTCCCTCCTCGTCCTGCAATCCTGCAAACGATACCAGTGTCAGCCCCCCGTCAGGCGCGACAAAGACCAGGTCCCTGTCGACCAGCCACTTTTCCACCGGCTTGAGGACGGCCCGGTATAATTCCCTGCTGATCGTTTCATACTGCGCCTGGTCAACAACCGACGGTCCGCGAGCGTGTGTCGAGACGTCGAGCAGGTGGTGGCGGTACCGGTCCACAAGAACGTCGATATTCTCTGCTGGGCCGATGTCCACTATGTCACGGGCGCCCTGGTTGTCGACCACAACGATCAGATAACGGGAACGGGTGGAATCGCCGGGGCCGATGTGCCGTTCGTAACTCACGTATTCCACCAGGATGGAGTTGTCCGGCAGAAGAGAGGCGATACGCTCGCAGCGAACATCCCGTCTATCCTGGCTGGTTCTGAAACT
>JAGLXI010000061.1 GCA_023132995.1 Candidatus Zixiibacteriota bacterium
GCAAACCGGTAGCTCTCGGCGAGGGCCATGGTTATCGTATCCGTCTCGGTAATCACAGACTTGCGGCGACTGAAAATCTCATCGGATATACTCCCCTTGGCCGACAGGACAATGTCGACCGCTGTGGTGAGGCCTTCCGCGTCACCAACAGCGGCTTGGAGGAACGCGGTCAGATAGCCATTGACCGATTGCCGCATCTTTCGGGCGTAAGTCAGGGCGTCTTTTTCCGACATCACCATAGCGCCGAGCTGAAGATTCCGACTGCGCACAGCGACCGCCTGCTCGGCGAAGTCGAGACTTCCCCTGTGGTCTCCGGCCAGACGGCAGCATTTGCTCAGCGACTCACAACTACCGGCATACTGGGGGTGCTCGACTCCATACGCCTGTTCCGATATACGCATGGTCCTTCGATAGAACTCAAGAGCCTGCTCGTACTGACCGCGCATGAGATGACACTTGGCTATGCCGCTGAGGCTTCCGCCGACCTCGGGGTGTTCTTCACCTAACACGTCTTCAAGAATACGGAGCGCGCCGCGGTACACGGAATCAGCCCGGTCGTACTCGCCTCGTGCCCTGTGAACGACCGCCAGCAAGTTCATGATAATGGCGGCTTCCGAATGCTGCGGTCCGAAACGCTTGGTCGTGATCTGCAGCGCCCGAGCAAGTGATAATTCCGCTGCTTCGTACTTCTGCCGGATCACGTTTATCACCGCCAGAAAATGGGCACAACTGCCCACAAATATATGGTCGGGGCCGAGTGACGTTTCAAAAATGTGACCCGCCCTCCGGTAGAGGTCCTCGGCCGCATCGAGTCTGCCTTCCGCCATATAGAGCAAGCCGAGGTTCATCAGGTCGATTCCGACCAGGTAGCTGTCTTCTCCGAATATGTTCTCATGGATCTCTGTGGCGTGCAAGTACATGGACTCGGCATCTGAGTATTCACCAAGTAGATAGTAGACGCCCGCGAGGCCCGATAAACTGCGTGCGACCCGCGGGTGCTCGGCCCCCAGGCTCTTCTTGCCGACTTCCAGTGAGCGCTTGTAGTATGCGGCTCCTTCTCGATAGCGACCGAGACGAATTAACACATCGGCCAGGATAACCGAAGGAGTAACAACATCGGGGCTGTCCGGCCCGGATGATTCCGTCACGATATCCAGAGCCCGTCTGCCGAGAGCTTCCGCCTCGACCAGTCTGTCCTGCCGCCGCCGGAGCGACGTAAAACCGTACAAGCTTCTCGCCACGTCCGGATGCCGCGGGCCGAAGAGGCGTTCGCGCATGGCCAGCGCCTGCTCAAAGAACGGCTCGGCCTCGTCGTATCTGGCCTGGCGCAGGCGTGTGGCGCCAAGATAGTAGAGGTTTGCGGCCAGGTCTGGCCGATCGCCGGCAGGCAATCTCTTGCGAATGGCGAGGGATTGCTGCAGAGACTGTTCGGCGTTGGCATGGTCCCCCATCTCAAAGTGGCACCTGCCTATCCGGTAGTGGATTGCCGCCACGACCGTGTCCTGCTCCCCAAGTTCCTGTCGGGCGTGATCGAGCGCCAGCCCTGAAACTGCAAGCGCCGAGTCATCGTTGGCGGCGTCTGCCAGGGAGTCCGCTAAGATCACCATATCCTGCCACGATTGGTCTTGAACCTCCCCGGCGGCGAGAGAACATGAAAGGGCGGCAACGAGAGCCACTTGAGATAGATACAGCTTGAACACTTGTCCTCCTTGAGCGAGTCAAGCACATGGTAACAACTTCGTGTCGCAAACCCAAATCATTTTGACCCCAGGACGCAGAGTGAATTCTCTCAAGTGAGATGTAACCGAAAGAAGATATGAAAATGCGTAGCATTCTGCTCGCCGCGTCTGGTATTGTCGTACATTTAGGTTGCAGGGATGGCCGGATTGATTAGATTTATCAATCGGGCGCAAAGGCGTCGCGCGCGGCGACATGAACTCGCAGAAGCGAGCGTATCGACACGACACCAGGAATAGAGGAAGACAGTGACAGCAGAAGAACCACATTCAAAACCGAGCGGCAACGGAGCGAAGAAGCAAGACGGAACCGTCGGAAGTTCCGGCAGCGATGCCTCGGCATCGCTGGATTTCATCAGAAGCATCGTCGAAGCGGACATCAAGGACGGCAAGAACGAGGGGCGGGTCCATACTCGATTTCCCCCGGAGCCGAACGGTTATCTGCATATAGGACATGCCAAGGCGATCTGTCTTGATTTCGGAATCGCCGCTGAGCATTCCGGACTGTGCAATCTCCGCTTTGACGACACCAACCCGACCAAGGAAGATGTCGAATACGTGGACGCTATCCAGGAGGACATCCGCTGGTTGGGGTTCGACTGGGGCAACCGCCTGCACTACGCCTCTGACTACTTCGGGCAGCTCTATGAGTACGCCGTTCAACTCATCAAGGACGGCAAAGCCTACGTTTGCGATCTGAGCGGTGACGAGATCAGGGAATACCGCGGCACACTAACAGAACCGGGCCGCAACAGCCCCTACCACGACCGGTCCATCGAGGAGAGCCTGGATCTGTTCGAGCGAATGCGCGCCGGCGAGTTTGAAGACGGCTCCCGCGTGCTACGGGCGAAAATCGACATGGCCGCCGGGAATCTCAACATGCGCGATCCGGTCATCTACCGCATCATAAGAGCGACACACCACCGCACAGGAGACAAGTGGTGCATCTACCCGATGTACGATTTCACACACTGCCTTTCGGACTCCATCGAGGGGATAACACACTCACTGTGTGACCTGGACTTCGAGGACCACCGCCCGCTATACGACTGGTTTTTAGATCAACTGCCTGTTCACCATCCCCAGCAAATCGAGTTCGCCCGCCTCAACATCAGCTATACCATACTCTCCAAGCGCATCCTCGTCCGACTTGTCAACGACGGCAGAGTGAATGGCTGGGATGATCCGCGGATGCCCACGCTGTCCGGTTTGCGACGGCGGGGTTATACGCCGGACTCTATCCGCAATTTCATCGGTCGCATCGGCGTGGCAAAGAGGGACAGTATGGTGGCGGCGGCCGATCTCGAATACGGCATTCGCGAAGAACTGAACCGCCGGGCGCCGCGCGTCATGGCCGTGCTTCGTCCTCTCAAGCTGATTATCGACAATTACCCTGAAGACCGCGTGGAACAGTTGGAGGCGGTCAATAACCCCGAAGATGCTGCTATGGGTACCCGGCAGCTTCCCTTCTCGCGTGAGTTGTATATCGAGCGCGAGGATTTCCGCGAGGATCCCCCTCGTAAGTTCTTCCGGCTGGCCCCCGGTCGCGAGGTGCGGCTCAAGCACGCCTACATAATCAAATGCGAGCGGGTGGACAAAGACGAACGGACGGGCGAGATCATCGCCGTGCACTGCACCTACGACCCTGAGACGAAAAGCGGCGCCGCCCAGGCCGCACGCAAAGTCAAGGGAACGCTGCACTGGGTTTCGGCGGAGCAGTCCATACCGGCTACCGTTCGGCTCTACAGCCACCTGTTTACAAAAGAGAATCCGCTGGAGACTGACGAGGGTGGTGATTTCACAGACTACCTGAACCCGGACTCGCTGGAAACGCTCACATCATGCCGGGTGGAACCATCGCTCGCAGATGCGGTTCCCGGGACGAGTTGCCAGTTCATGCGTCAGGGTTACTTCTGCCTTGACCCGGTGGATTCCACGGATGATGCGCTGGTGTTCAACCGAACGGTACCGTTGCGCGACACCTGGGCAAAGATGCAAAAAGCCGCAAAGGCGAAGTAGCGGGAGTCATCGACCCGACTAAGCCCGTAGGTCGAACCCCTGTGTTCTCCGATAGGGCAAAACGTAACCACTGGAGTTGCAGTCAAGTGCTCCATAACTGCCTATACCGGACTGACTTAGGTATTGTTATTTGCTTTTGTCTTGTTTTATCTGTTTTCGCCACCGATGGATACAGATTAGGTACAATAATCAGCTACTTTCCGCAGTGGATTGGTCGATAATACATCCAAAACACCTGTGCTGAACTCGTCCGAGGCGACCCTGACTTCAGACGACTCGTTATGATTAGTGATGTTGAAAATTGCAGGCGTACCGTTAACAAGATCGTTAGCAAGCTGGGTGATCTCCCTTCGGCTCCAGATATACTTAACAAGGCGATAAAGCTGACTTCTGACTTAGATTCCAACATCACTGATGTATCCCGGAGTATTGCCGCTGACCAGTCGATATCGGGCAAGGTTATCCGCATGTCCAATTCTCCCATATTTGCTCGCATGAAGCGAGTTTCAAGTCTGGATGAGGCGATCAAAGTCCTTGGATTTAACCAATTGAAGTCAATTATCATTACAGCCTCCACATTCCAGATGTTCGGAAATTGTACTCACGCTGATGTAGCCTTAAAATTGTGGCATCATTCGTTTTCAACTGCAATAGCAGCCAGATTGATAGCCGATCGACTAACAGCATTGAATAAGGATGAAGCATATCTGGCCGGACTTATGCACGATGTTGGCAAGCTTATACTGTTGAAGACAGCGCCCATTGTCTATACTGGACTAATCGAAGTCGTCGTCAACACTCAATCGGGATTTGTACCTGAGGAGCAAAAGGAACTGGGATTTGATCATACTGATGTAGGCGTGGCGCTTTTGGATCAATGGAATTTTCCCCAGCACATCTTGACCGCAGTCGCAGATCATCATAGATGCAATCTTGCAGTTACTGCTGCCGCCGAACAGTTGGCACGGGTAATAGCGTTAGCCAATTCCGTTTCGCGCTACATTGGGACCGACTTTTACGAACCATACAAGACACGTATTAATGAAGAATACTACCTGGGTCCTGACGCTATTGAAGGAGACAGGCTGATAATGATTCAATGCGATACAGAGTCAGAATTCAACAGTGAACTCAGCCTCCTGAACGACTAACCATACACAAACTCGTAGCCGAGAACACCTTGACGTTAAGCCGCATAACAGACCTCCGTTTGCACACTCACTATCTCTCCTTCTCACACCCCACCTTCATCGACTGAAGAGCCCCCCTTCGTCATTCCAGGTTTGACCCGGAATCCACCTCGGATTCGAAGACTGGATACTGGCTTTCGCCAGTATGACGGAGTGTGGCAGACACCCTCCCCTGCCCGGACGATAGCGACAAGCACCGCTACATAATAACAGCTAACTTTCCCATCTGCACAACGCCGCCCGGCATCTCCACCGTCCAGTAGTACAATCCCGAAACCAACATCTGCGTGTTCCGCGTGATCAGGTTCCACGTGTGATGATTGCCGGTGCCGTCTGATGGGTCAGTATTGTGCTCCAACTCCCGCACCAGATCACCGTCTAAGCTGTATATCCGAATCGTGCACCTGGGCGGCAGATTGGCGAAGTGAATCGCGCGCACCCGGTAGTCAGGGCGATCAAGCTCGGTGCGACCCTCAAATCCACGGCTGCGATAATCGCCGTCGATTCGGTACGGATTGGGGTAAACATATATCCTATCATCCGTCCCGTCCGCCATCCCTTCCGAACCGTACGAGTCGGCGCACTGCGCCCCCATCGTCACCGAGGTCTCCAGAGCCTCCAGGTCTGACTTCGGCGAACCATGATCAAATGCCGTCACGTTCACCCAGTAGGGCACCGTCGGCAGCAAGCCCTCTATCACATAGTCGTACTCGTAGTACTTGAAGTAACCATCCTCGGTGTAGCGATCCGGAGTCAACGAATCCAGCGGCAGAGTCGAAGGGTCCAGCTCGTCGGGGTAAACCTTCCGGATCGGAGTACTCACACCGGGAACACAGGCATTGTGATCGTGCCACTCGAAGTAGAAGAGCGAGTCGGGATACTCAGGATGCGCATAGTACGAACCGGGCATGTAGTCCAGCGGGTCAAAGCTGTCGTCCTGACAGGGGTCATCACCGGACCCGTAGAGACAGCGAAGGTCGTCCAGCGTGAAGGGGATATCCCGCAGCTCCCAGCACGGCTCGGGATACCGGTTGCCGTTCCATGTATACTTGTCATAGTTGTCGCGGTCGTACGACGCCACCAGTGAGTAGCTCTCGCGGCGATCATCACGACCGAGATATACCCGGTACCCCTCGAAATCATATTCGTGTGAGAAAACATCCTTCTCCGTCTCCGAACGGTGGCCGTTGAAACGAATCTTCAGACCGTCGACGATCGGGATTACCCGGAAATCAGGCGCCGGCGGTGGTGACGCCCCTCGAAAGTCCGGCACACCGTCACCCCGGTACCAGGTCGTCTCGGCTGCCGTGATCACCCAGCCGGTATCGGTCGCCACGGAATCATACACGCACACTCGATACTTCCCCCGGTAACCGTCACCGTCAGTGTCGACACCGGGATTGTCGTAGATCCACCGCGCCCAAATGGAGTTCTTGACCAAATCGGAGAAGTCCAGATGGTCATAGAATGCCGCCGGGTCGCGCGGCAGATGCTGCAGGTTGTTGGGGTCGGTGTGGAGGTTCTCCCCGGCCACGTATGCGAACGTCAACGACAACGCCTGACCGGGATAGAGGGTGAAAGCCCCGTACGACAGCAGGTAACGCGTGTCGTAGCCGTCGGCAAAGTCCACGGCCAGGTCCTGGTCGGGGTACAGCCAGGTCGTATCATACGGCGTGATGCCGGCCGTGAAAGCCTGATCGTAGTCAAACTCGTAGTTGCTCATCTGGTAGTACTTGTTGACGTCACCCTCGGGAGTGCCCAACCCACCGGTACCAAAATCTCGGAAGTCAGCCCTGTGCCGGGGGCCGAAATCATAGACAGGATCCTGGTTGCTGATCCACCAGTTGAACGACAGGTCCAGATGTTCCGATGGCGGCTCAAGGATGCAGGTACCGGTTACGTGTCGTTTGGAGACCATGGGATCAAGACCCCTCCAGATTACCGTCTCCTGGAAATGGCCGTCCATTGGATCGCCGTTGTTGTCAGCTATCCATGCAATTTGCACCGTGTCGACGAATCCACAGCCGAACGGCGACTTCAGAGTCTTCAGAAAACCGCACAGGTCGTCCCATGCCCCCCCACCCATGCCTCCATGAACATCGCCGTCGACATAGAGTCCGATGAACAACTGTTCCAGCAACTCGGATCCGATATTCTCGATAGACAGATCGAAGATGACGAAATCCTCGGCATAGCCGTACGACCAGGCGTAAGTATTTTGTGAGATCTCAACATTTAGCGGGATGTGTGGACGGTGGGCCATGACATCATGCGAAAGGTAGGGGTTCGCGTCGGTCATTGTGTCGGTATAGACACAAATATAGTCCTGCTCGGAAACAGCCCCATCGAAGTTTGGCGATTCCGGATCGACGATAGACCGGTACTTGATCTCACCGAATGGATAGACATCGGGAGCCATCTCACGAGGCCGCACATGCCAGCCGGTGGAGCCCACGGAAACAAGGGTATCCCGACCCACTACGGCACCCACCCACAGGCTCGCGGAGAAAAGATACTGCCCCAGCATGCCCTTTGGGAACTCGCAGCCGCTTTCAAGCTCCTCCCCCGTAAAGGTATCATAACGTCCCGAATCTGAGCGTGCCTGCCCAAAGCAACCTTGATTCTGGATAGGGAGCACAATTTCACCCACGTTGTGAATGGCCGCCTGATAGGCTGGCCTTGCTGATGAGACGGCTCTGTGACTGACACTCGGCCGTGTCTGCGGTTGTGCATCTCGACCCAGAACCCACACCGGCGCGGCAAGTCCGAGCAACACCAGCACTGCTATGCAAACACCCATACGTGACAACAT